>CAZMNL010000321.1:0-4198 GCA_964567525.1 uncultured Anaerolineaceae bacterium | reverse complement strand
CGAGGTCCTGTTCGTCCAGCACGTCCAGCAGCGCCCCGAAAGCATCATCCAGTCGGCGGATCGCGCCCTGGAACTCGGCGAAGTCCTCGCGCGCCGATTCTTCCGGCTTGATAAACGGCGGAATCGTGACGCCGTGTTCGGTATCCGGCGGCGCGCCGAAGCCGTCTTCGGTGCGGTGCGGCTCGAAGTAGCCCACCTGCAAATAAAAGGGCTGGTCGGCGGGGCGTTCTTCGCGCAGGAAACGCAGCACAGGCGCGTTCAGCGCGTGCGCATCCGTGATTTGCCCGCACAGTACGCGGTCGAAACCAGGCCGCACCGGGTCATGACATTCGTGGATCACGCCCGCGCCCGCCGTGTAGTATCCAACCTCGTTCAGCAGCGCGGCGAGATGGCGCTCGTCATCGTGCAGGTCCCAGGCGAAGTAATCATGCGTCAGGCCCATGACGCCGTTTTGATGCGGGTAACGCCCGGTGAACAGTGACGAACGGCTGGGGCTGCACTGCGGCGCAACACAGAACGCGCGCGCGAAGCGCACCCCCTCAGCGGCGAAAGCGTCAAAACGCGGCGTGTGGACCGTCTCCACGCCGTAGCAGCCGATGTGCCGCCCGATGTCGTGAGAAGTCACAAGCAGAATATTGGGTTTGTCAGCAGTCATAAATTTCTCTCTCAGTCAAAGTATTACGATACGCGCGGGCGATTATAACACAAGCGCACCGGCGCGCAGGGTGATCATTGATTACGATCTTCGGACTTTCCTCACGATATCGGCAAATGCCGCGTCGTACTGCGGGGCGAGCGTCTCCCAGTCGAACACGGAGACATGCGCACGCAGGTCCGGCGACGCGGGGCGCGCGCCCTGCTGCACATCGCGCAGACGCTTGCGCAGGGTGTACAGCAGGCCCGCGTCGGTGGTGTAGAGCGTCTGCGCGTGCCACGCTTCCGGGACCAGCGCGGGATAGTTCAGGTGTTTGGGCAGCACCGGCCAGCACCCACAGTAGATCGTCTCGACCACCGCGATCCCGAAAAAGTCCTGGTTGGACGTACTGACCGCGATATCGGCGTCCCACAGCAGCCGCGCATAGTCCGCAAACGAGTCCATGTAGCCGTACTGCACCACGCGCGCCCCCAGGCGCTCACGCGCCTGCCGGAATTCTTCGGGATCGCGGCGCGTGTTCTCACCCACAATGGCGACTTCGAACGGCAGCCCCTCACCGGCCAGCGCATACAGCGCGCGGAAAAACGGCAGCGGGTTTTTATCGTGCTCCCAGCGGTGATTCCACACGATCAGCGGGGGGGCGTCTGCGCGGCGCGTTGTATCGGGACGGTGCATGTCATAGCGGCGCAGCGCCACCCCGACCGGCAGCACCCCACTGCGCGCGCGCAGTGTCTCGACGGTGTGCAGGTTGGTGTGATCGGGGTAGTGCTTGAGCAGGCGCGGCAGTTCCTCAAAGAAGATATCGCGGTGAAACGCGCTGTTGAAAAACACCGCGTCAGCGGCGAGCGCGCTGGCGTAGTTGATGAAGGCGTAGTGCTGCTGCAACTTCTGGCGCGGCCCGACCGGGTAGGTGAGCTGGTTTTCGTGGAAGTACAGCGCCGCCGGGATGTGCGCGGTCATCGGGCGGGTGAGCGCGAGGAACGTCGTCAGGTCGAGCATGTCTGAGGCGACGATTAGATCGGGCCATATTTCCAGCGCGCGGAAGCGTTCCGCCAGCGTGACCGCGCCGCCCAACATGCGCCACTGCCAGAACTGCCCTTCCAGGCTGAGGATATGCACGTCGTGCGCGCTGTGCCGCTGGTAGCCGCGCATCCACACGCCGTGTGAACCGGTGTCGTAGGGTTCGATCAGTAGAATTTGCATATTTACTCCATACCGGGCAACTCGGTGATCGAGATAGTCCCCGTAATAATAACGCAGCAGCGGGCGCACACGCCGCGCATACCACGACCGGTGGAACGGTAGGTCAAACGCGCAACAGGGCGCGGTCCGTTCCTGCCGCGCCCGCTTTGTGTAGGAATCGTGTTAAATTTTCCGCCAGTACGCCTTAACACCCCGCCTGGAAAACGTAAGATAGCGTGCATTCCGGTTGTTTTATCGCCGGAGTCGGATAGTATCTATAGTCATATCTGTCAACTAACCATAAGGCAAAAGGAGCTATGTGCGGAATAGCCGGTATTTACGGCGAAACCGAAGCAGAAATAGAACCCCTACTCGACAGCATGATCCATCGCGGCCCTGACGGGCGCGACGTCGTGCATCTCACCAACGGCACATTCGGGCACGTCCGGCTGGCAATCGTGGACGTGGACGGCGGCCAGCAGCCCTTAAGCAACCGCGCCGACGATCACTGGCTGGTTACTAACGGCGAAATTTACAATCACGCTGATTTGCGCCAGCAGTTCCCTGAGTATCCCTTCAAAACCGATTCCGACAGCGAAATTATCCTGGCGCTCTATGAGCAGCACGGCGTTGAGTCTGTGACGCATCTCGACGGCATGTTCGCGTTCGCGCTGTGGGATGGCGACGGGCTGTACATGGCGCGCGACCCGCTGGGCATCAAGCCGCTGTACTACGGCTTCCAGAATGGGCAAATGCACTTCGCCTCAGAAATCAAGGCGCTGCAAGGCCAGGTCGAGCGCGTGCAGGTCTTCCCACACGGGCACTGGTACCACAGCGATCACGGGTTCCAGCCGTACTACAGCGTATCGGACGTGATCGCGCGCGGGCTGCGCAGCGAGAACCCGACCTTTGAGATGATCCGCGAGGCGCTGCGCACGGCGACCTACAAGCGGCTGATGTCGGACGTACCGTTGGGGGTGTTCCTCAGCGGCGGGCTGGATAGCAGCATCGTGGCCGCGCTGGTCGTGGAGCAAATGGACGAGGTGCATTCGTTCAATGTGGCGATGGCCGACGGCAGCGAGGACCGGCACTACGCGCAGTTAGTCGCGGACTATCTCGGCACACAGCACCACGAGTACGTGTACACGCTCGACGAGATGATCGCCGCGCTGCCGGACGTGATCTACCACCTCGAATCCTACGATCCGCTGTTGATCCGCTCGGCGATCCCTAACTTCTTCCTGGCACGGCTGGCCCGCCAGCACGTGACGGTGGTGCTCTCCGGTGAGGGCGCGGACGAGTTGATGAGCGGCTACCACTACCTCAAGCAGTTCGACACGCCGCAAGCGCTGCACACCGAACTGGTGCGCATCACTGACGGGCTGCACGACTGCAACCTCCAGCGGCTCGACCGTATGACAATGGCGCACGGGTTAGAGGGCCGCGTCCCGTTCCTGGATACACGCTTCATCGAAGTGGCCTCAATGGTCGATCTCGACCAGCGGCTGTATGTCAATGGCGGCGAGCAGGGCGTCGAAAAATGGGCGCTGCGTAAAGCGTTCGAGGGGATGCTGCCCGACGAGGTGATCTGGCGTAAGAAAGCCAAGTTCTCCGCCGGGGCCGGGTCCGAGCAGAAGATTCTCGAACTGGCCGACCGCGAAATCAGCGACGCTGATTATCTCCGCGAAGGGGCGCAGTTCCAACGGGACACCGGGCGCGACCTGAGCAGCAAGGAAGAACTCTACTACTACCGCATCTTCCGCGATCACTTCGGGCCGGATGTCGCGCGACTGATTCGCCGCTGGCAGGATTCACCGACGGCGGAAGTGTTTTAAGAGCAGCAGTTGGCAGTTAGTTCAATATCACACGACAACCAACGGGGACCTGCGCGGTCCCCGTTTTTGCGTGCGGTAATCGCCCTTCGCCCGGCGCTAAAGCCACCGGGCTATAGGTCGAAAGCCCCGTGAACGGGGCTGCCCCGGAAAGGAGGCTGAGACAGACCGTTTGCGGCATAGCGCGGTAGCTCACTGCCAACCGCTGCTCTACCCCGTCGTTTTCATGCCCGCCGCGATGCCGTTGACCGTCAGCATAATCGTGCTGAGTGTCGCGTCATAGTCCGGCGTGCCGGGTTCCAGCGCGCGCAGATCGCGCAGCAGCGCCACCTGCACAAAGTTGATCGGGTCCACATACGGGTTGCGCCGGTCAATCGAGCGCCGCATCACGGGATTGCCGCCGAGTAGTTCATCCTGCCCGGTGATCGCGCAGACGTGGCGGCAGGCGCGCGCGTGCTCCTCGCGGATCGCGTCGAAGAAGCGCCCGCGCAGGTCGTCACCGGCGATCAGGCACGACCCGGATATTCAA
>CAZMNL010000320.1:1366-4216 GCA_964567525.1 uncultured Anaerolineaceae bacterium | reverse complement strand
GAGCGGGCGCCCCCGGCGGCGTCCTGCATCATTCGAGGAAACGGGAGAGAGGGTGCAATGGCGATCAGCGCGGCCATGGTGAAGGAGCTTCGCGAGCGGACCGGGCTCGGCATGATGGACTGCAAGAAGGCGCTCACGGCCACGGACGGCGATCTCGAGGCAGCCATCGAGAAGCTCCGCAAGGACGGAGCGCTGAAGGCCGCCAAGAAGGCCGGGAAAGACTTTTTCGGTGGCGAGGTGCGTCACGCTGATGCGCCCGGCGGGCACGCCAATGCGATCCACAATGTCGGCTTTGCTGGCCTCGGAGATTGTCAGGATGTGCGCTGCGCCACGCGCCGCCGCGACGACGAGACTCGTATACAGCCGGTTGGTCAGGCCCCGGTTGTACTGCGGAATCGCCAGCGGGATCACGTCCAGCACCGAACAGACCAGCGGAGCCGGTGACGACAGCGGCGGCCCCCAGTAGGGCACATGCGCGATATCGGCCTTCAACTGCGCCACCGCGCGCGGAAAAGCACGCTGCTCAAACCATACCTTGCCAAGATGCCCGCCGAAACGTGTCTCCGCGTGCAGGATGTCCACATCCGGCGGCAGGTGATCGAGCGTGCGCACGTGCGCCGGGATCACCAACGAAAAGCGGTGTTCCGGCGCGCGCTGGTGCAGCGCGGCCAGCAGGTGACGCAGATATTGTCCGCTGCCGGTATAGGGTTGGTTCCAGAACCAGCCGTTCAATGCGATGTGCATACGCGCTTAGCTTTGCTCTTGCTTGGAATCCGCGTAGCCGTGCGGGTGCGCGGTGTGCCACGCCCACGCCGAGGCGATGATCGCGCGCAGGTCAGGGAAACGCGGTTCCCATCCGAGATCGCGCATGATGCGATCCGACGAGGCGACCAGCCGCGCCCCGTCGCCGTGCCGCCGCGTAGTTTCGACCGCCGGGAAGTCCACGCCGGTCACGTCGCGCGCGATGTCGATCACCTCGCGCACGCTGTAGCCGCGTCCGTTGCCCAGGTTGTAGATCATGCGCCCGCTGCCATTGTCCAATGCCTCCAGCGCGAGTACGTGCGCGCTGGCGAGGTCTTCGATATGCACATAGTCACGGATGCACGTGCCGTCGGGCGTGTCGTAGTCCGTGCCGTAGATGTAGATCGCGTCGCGCTGACCGAGCGGGACTTGCAGCGTCAGCGGGATCAGGTGCGTTTCCGGCTCGTGATCTTCGCCGCGCACCGCGTTACCCTCGCGATCCAACATCGCGCCGCAGGCGTTGAAGTAGCGCAGCGCGGCATAGCGCAGTCCGGCGGTCTGGTTGTACCAGCGCAGCATGTGCTCGATCATCAGCTTGCTTTCGCCGTAGACGCTCGCCGGGCCGAAGGGATCGTCTTCGCTGAGCGGCGTATCTTTGCTGGCATAGACTCCGGCGGAGGACGAAAAGATCAGTTTATCGACGCCATAGCAGGTCATGGCCGCCAGCAGGTGATGCGTGTTGGTGACGTTGTTGTTAAAATATTTCCAGGGCTTTTCCATCGATTCGCCCGCTTCGATGAACGCGGCGAAGTGCGCTACTGCGTCGAAGCCGCCCGCCTGGAAGAGGATATCGAGCGCCGCCGGGTCGCCCAGGTCGCCCTGGATGAATGCCGCGCCCGCCGGGATCGCGTCCCGGTGGCCTTTTACCAGGCTGTCGAATACCGTCACCTGGTGCCCGGCGCGAAGAAAATACGCTGCCGTCGCCGATCCCACGTATCCCGCGCCGCCCGTGACCAAAACATGCATGGTGTATTATCTCCCACTGAGTTACCAAACCGGATCAACCGGACCTTGTGGGGATTGTACCCAACCTGCCGCCAGTGGTACAGTTTACAGGCGGTGCAAAAATGAGAATCGGCTCAATACACGCGGCGCACTGTGAATCTTCGGTACAATAAAAAGCGTATAGGTGTGCAGTAACCGGCAGACACAGGAACGAGCGAGAACAGTGGACGACTGGCAGTATTATTCGATAGATAGCCAACCTCTCAATCAAGCGCCTGCCAAACCGCGCGGGTGGTCGTGGATCAAAGAGATCATCCAGCTTGTGTTGATCGTGATACTGGTGCGTGTGGGTATGGATACGCTGCTGCCGCGCTACATCGTGGACGGCGCGAGCATGGAACCGAACTTTTCCACCAGTGAGCGCCTGATCGTGGATCGTGTCTCGATGCTGCTGCACGGGCCGGGACGCGGGGACGTGGTGGTACTGGAATCGCCGCGCGCCGATGAACTGCTTCTCAAGCGCGTGATCGGTCTGCCGGGCGAGACCGTTGTGCTCGAAGGCGGGCGCGTGTATATCGACGGTAAAGTGCTGGAAGAAACCTACGTGGCCGAGTTCTGTACGTACCGGTCCTGTGAAGGCGTCTGGGAGTTAGGGTCTGACGAGTATTTTGTGCTTGGTGACAACCGCACGCACAGCCTGGACAGCCACTCCTTCGGCCCGGTGGACGGCGACTCGATGCGCGGCATCGTGCGCGTGCGTTACTGGCCGCCGGAGTCGTTCGGGATCGTCAACGCGCCGCATTATTGATGCGCGCCAGATCACTAAAAATGCAGCGGGGCGTATCGCCGGAACCACCAGCGATACGCCCCGTTTTGATTCTGGCGGCGGCGCGCGTTATCCCCGCATCTCGACGATCACGCCTTCATCCGCCCAGTGATAGAGCGTTTCGGCGTTTTCCAGGCTGAGCAGCACACAGCCATACGTCACCGGGCGGCCCAGGTCGCCGTCGCAGCCAGATCGGCCGCACCGGCGGTTTGCGCGGTTATGGACGAGTCGGCCGTCGCCGCATGATCGGCTTCGTCGGCCCGTCGGGCCGTTTGGGC
>CAZMNL010000320.1:0-1356 GCA_964567525.1 uncultured Anaerolineaceae bacterium | reverse complement strand
GGGCGGCCCAGGTCGCCGGTCCACAGCAGGTAGCCGCCGCCGCGTGTTGGGAAGCCGTGAAAGCCGTTCCACAAGTCCATATTCGGCCCCGGATGGTAAAAGCCCATGAAGTGCGGCATGTACAGGTTCCACTGCCCGGCGTAGGCGTTGAGTTCGTGTTCCTGCACCTGGAACACGCCGAGCGCGGTCGGGCTGCTGGCGATGCCGGTCGAGATCACCCAGTCGAACACAACCCGCCCGTTCTCATAGGCCCATAGGTGCTGCTGCGACCGGCTGACGATAATACGCTTGTGTGGGACCGGGGCCAGCGGCGCGAGAATATCGCGCGAGGGGATCGTGATCACGTCGCCGATCAGCATGGCGTCGGTGTTTTTGCCGGGGTTGGCGGCCTGGATGTACGGGTACGGGATGCCGACTTCCTCGGCAATCGCGGAGAGCGTCTGCCCGGCGCGGACGGTGTAAGTCGTTTCGCCATGCATCACGCGGATCGTGGCGTCGGTCCGTTTCTGTGCCAGCGCAGCGCGCATATCCTGCACCGCGTCGTCAACCGCGATAGAGCGCTCGTCGGCGAAACGCGCGTTGGCCTCCAGGAAGGCGCGCGGCCCGGCAGGATGCAGGCTCAGACGCAGACCGCCCGCGCCATCCGGGGCGGAATCGGCCTGAATCCATGCCGCCCAAACTTCCGGCGGTGCGCTCCACTGGTGCCACTCGTCGCGGATCGGATCGTAGCCGTTGACCGTAAACGGGCGGGCGAGCAGCGCGTTGGCCTGCGCCACCAGCGGCGACGCATCGGTGATCGCCGGGCGCGTGTCGATCATCACCAGGTCGAGCGCGCCGTCGGCGAGATCGCGCGCGGCGTGCGCGCGCAGTCGTTCCAGCGTGGCGGGGATATCCAGCGCGCGCCCATTCTCGGCGGGGCTGGCGACCGCCTGCCCGTTGACCAGCCGCACCCCGGCATTCACCGGTTCCAACTCGAACAGCGCCCGGCGCTGCTGTAGATAGCTGTTCGCCACGTTCAGGTCAACCGCCAGCACGGGCGCGATATCCTTTTCCCCGGTCAGGCTGCGCAGCATCGCGCTGAGTCCGCCATCCGAGCGCCCCCAGTCGGCGGCAGCGGCGGCGGTCGCGCCCGTGTCGATACGGATACCCAGTTCGGCGGGCGAGACGCGCCACGCGCGCGCGCCATCACGCAGCAGAATACCGTCGTTTTGCCATGCGCCATTGAGCGCGGCGGCGGCTTCAGTCTGCGACATCCCGCCCACATCCACGCCCCCCGCGTGGACGCCCGGCAGAATCTCGCCGGAAACGCTCCACAGCCCTATCGCGCTTACTACCAGGCACAGGCATAGTCCCATC
>CAZMNL010000319.1:0-4228 GCA_964567525.1 uncultured Anaerolineaceae bacterium | reverse complement strand
CGTGATCGGACCGTCGAAGGGGTCCGTATCCACCACCTCGACCACCGCGCCGACCACCAGCCCCTTGTCCGCCAGGTAGCGCAGCATCTCCGGCGACTGGTCGCGCAGACGCGAGATGCGCCCCGCCTCCCCGACCGGCCACTCCGCGAGCGGCGTCAGCTCGCGCTGGTGGATGGCCCCTTCCGGGCTGGGGATCGGGTCGCCGTGCGGGTCGAAGGTGGGATGTCCGAGGTATTCAGCGATGCGCTGCGCCAGCCGTTCGGAGATGGCGTGTTCCAGGCGTTCGGCTTCTTCGTGGACCTCGTCCCAGGTGTAGCCGAGCGCCTGCACCAGGAACATTTCCAGCAGGCGGTGATGGCGCACGATCTCCAGCGCGACGCGCCGCCCGCTGCTGGTCAGCCGGATGCCCCGGTAGGGTTCGTGCTTGACGAGATTGGCGCGGGCCAGCTTTTTCGCCATTTCGGTTGTCGAGGGGGCGGTGATGCCCAGCGTTTCCGCCAGCACGGAAGTCTGCACACGCTCGTGTTCCTGCTCCAGCATGTACACGGCTTTCAAAAAGTCTTCAATGGCCTCGCTGTAAGGCCGGGGGGTGGAGGGCTGGTCGCTCACAATCAGGCTGTCTCGCTATTTTTGATTCCAGTGTCGGTATGCCTTCATTGTAACGCATTATCGCGCGCCCGGCAGGAATGCGCTACACTCTAAGCATGATGACACAACAAAATTTTTCACTCGACCTGCTCAAACAGTACGCCTCGCCGCCGGACCTGTGGGAACCGGGCGAAGCGCTGTTCTGGGATGACCCGCACATCTCCCAGAGTATGCTCGCGGCGCATCTCGACCCGTCCCACGACGCCGCCAGCCGCCGCCCCGCGATCATCGACCGTACCGTGGCGTGGCTGGCTGCCGCGCTCGACCTGGAATGGGGCGACTCCGTGCTGGACCTCGGCTGTGGGCCGGGCCTGTACGCCGAACGTCTCGCCACGCGCGGCCTGAACGTGACCGGCGTGGATTATTCGCGGCGCTCGATTGCTTACGCGACCCAGTCCGCGCAGGAAAAAGGGCTGCCGATCACCTACCGCCACCAGGATTATCTCACGCTGGATGACACCGCGCTGTACGACGTGGTGCTGCTGATCTACGGGGATTTCTGCGTGCTGCGCCCGCGTGATCGGGATGTCGTGCTGGCGAATGTGCTGCGCGCGCTCAAGCCCGGCGGGCATTTCGTGCTGGACGTAACCACGCGCACCCTGCGCCACCGGCTCGGCCTGCGCAACCGCTGGCAGTATGTCGAGGCGGGCTTCTGGCGACCGGGGCCGCACCTGGTGCTGGAGTCCGGTTTTGACTACCCGGAACATGACCTCTACTGTGATCAGTACGTGATCGTAGAACCGGGCGGCGCGATCAGCGTCTACCGTAACTGGTTCCATGATTACTCGCTGGGCGCGGTCAGCGCGGTGCTGGACGAAGCCGGGTTCGCCCTGCGCGGCTACTACAATGACCTGCTGGGCACGCCCTACAATCCGGGGACCGAATGGATCGGCCTGATCGCGCAGATCAAACGCGAGATCGCCGACTCAAACGCAGACACGGACGCCGCCAGCCAGCCCTGAAAATAGCGATAAGTAACCGTACAAAAATGAGTCCGCGTTTTCGAAAGTCTCTACCTTTGCAGATTTCCAGATTCACCTCACCCCCCGCCCCCCTCTCCAATCGAGTTGGAGAGGGGGAGAACGAGAACTGTCAACTGCGTAACTTCTCCCATAATTTCTCCGTGTTCTCTGTGGTGAAAAAAATTCTGCCCCCAATCTGGAATGCCCCCCAATCTCCCCCGCGATCCGGATCGCAAAGCGTGATACAATAAAGTCGCATGAACCGGACCAGCCAGCGGGGGAAACGCGCCTATGTCTGTCGGACTTTCAACTATTATCAGCTTAAGCGCCGGGGTTGCGCTGGCGATCATGTGTGCGGCGCTGGTGTTCCTCATGCTGTGGCAGGACGCCAGACGGCGCAGTAACCAGTATTTCGCGCTGTGTGCCGCCATCTTCGGGGCCTACGGCATCCTCAATCTGCCGCTGCACGTCGCGCAGCACTTCGACGTGAACGCCAAAGATATCGTCCACGTCCTGACCGTACTCTACGCGCTGGGCGTGATCCTGCTGTTCAACTTCGTGCTGAGCTTCGCACGGCTGCCGCGCCACCTGCGCTGGAACGAACGAGCGATCAGCGTGCCGGTGGTGCTGCTGTTCGTGTTCCTGGCCGCCAACCGCGCCGTGTTTAAGGACTTCGAGCCGGTCGGCAGCAGCACCTATCACTACCGCATGACGGGTTGGGGGTATTTCGGCGCGGCGTTCCTGGTCGTGTACCTGGGCCTGATGCTGACCGTGATCTACCGGCAGCGCTACCCCAAAGCGCGCGCGACAATGCCGCCCATGATCATCCTGGCGGCGGGGATGGCGCTGTTTGCCGCCACGCCCAACCTGCGCGAATACGCGCTGAACACGCTCTCGGTGATCGTGGCCGTGTTCATGATGGGCCGCGTAGTGATCAAATACCAGGTGTTCCAGCCGCTCGCCGACCTCAACGCGGAGATCGACCAGAAGATCGTCGAACTGATCGACGCGACCCAGGCTAAGGCGCAGTTTCTCGCCAATATGAGCCACGAACTGCGCACCCCGCTCAACTCGATCATCGGCTATACCGAACTGGTCACTTCCGGGACGTATGGCGAACTCAACGAGCGCCAGCGCGACCGCGTGTATAAAGTCACCCGAAACGGGCGTATCCTGCTCGAACTGATCAACGACGTGCTCGACCTCAGCAAGCTGCACGCCGGGCGCGTAGAACTCACCCTCACGACCGTGAACACGGTCGATTTGCTGGATAAGCTGCTGGCGGAATACGAACCGGAAGCCCGCGAGAAGGGCTTATCGTTGGTGCGCGCCTACAGCAATCTGCCACCGCTGCGTGTGGACGCCTTCCGCGCCCGCCAGATTCTCGCGCACCTGCTGTCCAATGCGGTCAAGTTCACCGGTGAGGGCGTGGTGATCGTGCGCGGCTATGCGGACCCGATCCGCGAGCAGGTCGTGCTGAGCGTGACCGACACCGGCCCCGGCATTTCGCCGGACAGACAGGAACACGTTTTTGATGCGTTTCAGACTTCCGACAGCACACTGGCGCGTGAGCATCCGGGGACCGGGCTGGGGCTGGCGATTGCGCGCGAACTAACCACGCTGCACAGCGGCAACCTGTGGTTTCAGAGCGTGGTCGGGCAGGGTTCGACCTTTCACGTGGCGCTGCCCGCCGCCGACACCGGCGCGCCCATCGCTGACCCGGTGATTGTGCCGCGCCGCCGGGGCAGCGGCCCGCTGGTGCTGGCGATTGACGACGATAAAGAGGCGCTGGAACTGGCCCAGGACCAGCTTGAAGCCGCGCGCTACCGCGTCTACGGAACCAGCGACGTGAACACCGGCTTGCAGATGGCCCACGAACTGCACCCGGCGGTGATCATGCTGGACGTGAAAATGCCCGGTATGGATGGCTGGCTGGTGCTGGAAACACTGCGCAGCGACCCGGCCACCGCGAACATCCCGGTGCTGATTGTCTCGGCGGCAGATGAGGGGGAAACGGCGCGCGAGGTCGGCGCGGACGGCTTCATTGCCAAGCCGGTCCAGGCCGGGGCGCTGCTGGAACAGGTGCGGACACTGGCCCCGCGTGATACGTCGCCACCGCTGCTGATCACACTTTCGGAGGGCGCGTCCTCATGACCTTTTCGACCACGACGATTGTTGTCCTGTTCGCCAACGGGCTGTCGGCGGTGGTG
Source organism: uncultured Anaerolineaceae bacterium (assembly GCA_964567525.1). Lineage (GTDB taxonomy): Bacteria > Chloroflexota > Anaerolineae > Aggregatilineales > Aggregatilineaceae > CAYRNY01. Next base: position 408 of record CAZMNL010000319.1, on the reverse strand, counting down.
GCCGCCGCCATGCTCATGCTGGTGCTGTGGCAGGCCCCGCGCCGCCGCATGAATCTGCTGTTTGCGTTTGCGATGCTGATGCAGTTGTCCTACAGCGTGGCGAACGGTTTCGGGCGTTTCATCGACGACCTGAACCTCAACGAATACCACGCGACCTATACGGCGATCTCGTTTTACGGGCTGTACACGGTGGCGGTGTTTTTCTTCGCGTCGGAGTTCTCAGAAAAACTGACGCGCCCGCTGATCTGGATGCGCACGCTCGGCCTGATGATCGCGGGGGGGGTGCTGTTCGCGCTGTGGAACGGCGCAATGATGAGCGAGATTTATCCCTCCCGCCACCAGGACGGCAGCTATAACGCCGACTGGACCCCGTTCGGCATGGCGGTGGCGATCACGATTGTGCTGTAC
>CAZMNL010000318.1:0-4241 GCA_964567525.1 uncultured Anaerolineaceae bacterium | reverse complement strand
TCTCTAGCTCGGCTGGAGAGGGGGGAGCGAGGGGGGTGAGGCCGTTTTTTCGATCACCGCCGTCCCCGTTAAAATGTCGAATGCGTCCTGCTAAAATCACCATTTGCACCCAATCTATACTTGAGCCTTCCAAAATGCAAAGTAGCCACACCCTTCGTCGGAGATGGGAACAGAGTCCTGAGCCAGTCCCGCCTGAATGGGCCAGGCGATCCACGTGGTGAACAAAAATCCTACGAGCAGCAGGCGAAAAGTTTTCATGAGTTGTTCCTTTATCTCAAGCGAATGATGCTACGTAACTTGTATACGGCTGTCGTGTGCAGCGGTTGCAATTTTTGCGTCTGTGGGCAAAACCTGTCAACGGGTGCGTGCAAAACCTGACAGCGATACTCTGAGCTTCACCCCCCTGGCCACACTCTGGGGAGGGGGGAGGACGTGCGGTTGAGCTTCTCCCCGGAGGCTGGAGAGGGGTTTTAGGTGAGGTGAACAGCGCCAACAACATTTGCACGCACCCTGTGAAATACCCGACTTGCTCCCCCTGCCCGGTGGTGGTAAACTGCCCGGCACGTCATTTTTGCAGGCCACAAACTGTTTTGCGGCCCCTTCCGCACTACTCGAAAGGTAAACCTCTGTGCGTTTGATTATTGATACCGACGCCGGGGTAGACGACTCGCAGGCGATCATGCTGGCGCTGGCGCATCCTGGTGCCACCGTCGAAGCGATCACGACCGTCACCGGCAACGTCCACGTGGACCATGTGACCCGTAACGTGTTCACCACCCTGGAAGTGATGGGCGCGGGGGATATCCCGGTTTTTCGCGGCGCAGAACAGCCGCTCGTGCCCGGCAACTGGCGCGCCGAAACCCAGGTTCACGGCCAGGACGGTCTGGGCAACCTGCGCAAGCGCCCCGCGACCCAACGTCGCCTTGAATCCACGCCGGGCGCACTGGCGCTGATCCAACTGGCGAACGAGTCCCCCGGCGCATACACGCTGATCGCGCTCGGTCCGCTAACCAATATCGCGCTCGCTTGCCGCCTGGACCCTGACTTCCCGCACAAGATCGGCCAGTTCGTGTTCATGGGCGGCACCACTGCCGCGATGGGCAACACGCCCAACCTGACCGCCGAGTTCAACATCTACATCGATCCCGAAGCGGCGGCGGTGACGCTGGACGCCTTCGCCGAAAGCACCATGCTCTCGTGGGAAACCACGCTGCGCCACCCCTTCACGTGGGAGCAGTACGACGCACTGGTTTACAAAGCCACGCCGCAAGCGGAATTTTTCCGCGCGACCACGCTGGCGACCGTCGAATACCTGCGCCGCATCCCCAATGTGCCGGGTTACCTGCTGCCCGACCCGCTGGCGATGGCGATCACGCTGGAACCTGATATCGTGACAGCGCGTGACTTCCAGCGCGTGAGTGTCGAACTCAGCGGGGCGCAAACACGCGGGCAGACTGTGCTCGATCACTTCGGGCTGTCCGGCAAAGCGCCTAACGTCCACGTGATCAACGCGCTGGACAACGACCGCGTATACCAGATGTTCCAGCAAGTGATGAGCTAGCGAGCCGCGACGATGACGGCCCCGATGACAGCCACGCTGCCGGAACCCGGACATCTCGCCGCGCTGTTGGATGCGCTCGTGCCGTTGGGTGGGCTGTCCGGGCATGAGGGCGCGGTCGCCGGTACCATGGCGCGCGAGTTGCGCACCACCACCGCCGAAGTCCACACGGATAGACTCGGCAGCGTGATCGCGCGTTACGGCCCCGCAGACGCCCCACAGCGTGTCGCGGTGCTGGCGCACATGGATACTGTTGGTTTCATGGTCAAGCAGGTGGATGCCGCCGCCGGGGTGCTGCGCCTCGTGCCGGTGGGTGGCGTGAACCTCGCCGCACTGCCCGGCACAGCCGTCGAAGTGTGGCAGGATTCCGGCCCCGGCAGTGTTCCCGCCCTGCCCGGCGTACCGGGAATCATCGGCGTGCGGTCGCAGCACCTCGCGCGGCCCGGCGATACCCCGCAAAGCGTCGATGACCTGTATGTGCATCTCGAACCCGCCGCCGTCGCGCGGGTGCGCATCACTGCGCCCGTCACCTATGCGCCGCAAACGATCCGACAGGGCGCGCTGTACAGCAGCCCACACCTGGATAACCGCGCCGGGTGCGCCGTGCTGCTGGCGCTCGGTGCGTGGCTGGCGGAGCATACACCCCGCGATCACGCCGTATACCTGGTGGGCACGGTGCAGGAAGAAACCACCTGCGCCGGGGCGCTTGCCGCACTGCGTGCCATCGCACCGGACACCGCGATCTTTGTGGATGGCACGCTCAGCTACGACACCCCCAGCACGCAGACGGGCGGCGCGGTACGGCTGGGAGCCGGCCCGGTGTTGACCGCGTTCCTGTATACCAGCGGGCTGAACGGGTGGCACGCCGACCCGTACTTCCGTGCGGCCCTGATCGCGCGCGCCCATGCGCAGGGTATCCCGGTCCAGGAAGACGCCATCCGGGGCCTGATGAGCGACGCCCGTACCGCGACGTGGCTCGGCATCCCCAGCGCGCTGGTGGGTATCCCGATGCGCGGCAAACACGCCCCGCTCGAATCGCTGCACCTGGATGATCTCGCGCAGGCCGTGCGCCTGCTGACCGCCACACTCACCGATCCGTATAGACCAATTTGAGGAGTTTTCGCATGAGTCCCTATAAAGCGCTCAACAACGCCCTGCCGCAGCTCGAAGAACACCTGACACAGTTCGAACCGGTCAACTTCACCGGACCACTGTGGGCCATGCTGGAACGGCTGCTGGTCGCGCACGCGCCCTCCGGTGGCGCGAACCTGATCGGCGGTATCGGGGACGATATCGCGGTGCTGGCGGAGGAGCTGGGACTGCGTAAGCGCATGATCTCGCACCTGGGTTCGACCGGCAACGCGGCGATCTGGTTGGGAGAAGACCGCCCGAATCCCGATGTTGTGGTGGTCGCGCACATGGACCGGCCCTCGTTCCGCGTGCGTTCGGTGACGGATGGCGCGCTGTTTCCAATCTGCGCGAACCGCTTCCCGGAGGGTGAATACCGCGTCCCGGCAAAAGCGGTACGCTTCCAGCGCGGGCGGCTGGTGGTCGGTGCGGAGGGGATGCTGGTCGCGCACAAGGATTCGGACGGGGCCGCCGCGATCCACTTCGACACGCGGCAGGGCGATCTACGCGGGCAAGATACCGTCCTGATGGACGTACACCCTGCGCTGCACAACGATACGGTGACCGGTACGGGGCTGGATAACAGCCTGGGTGTGCTCAGCACACTGCTGACCGCTGCTGTGCTGCACCGCAGCGAAAGCCTCTTGTTGGAGCGCAAACGGCGCTGTCTGTTCGTCTTCAGCGACCAGGAAGAAGGTCCGCCCGATGGTTTCTTCGGACACGGCGCGGCGCGGCTGATGTATGCCGTCCCGCCGCCCTCAGCGGGTGTGGTGGTAGTGGACGCGCAGACCGCCGGCCCTGGCCTGAAGCCCGAACTCGGACGCGGCGTGAGCTACGGCGCGGCCTCAAACTGGGGGCGCGGATCGATTGTGCCGCCCAATTATCACGCGCTGGCGGTTGATCTGGTGCTGGCACTGAACGCTGTGCGCCCGGATACCGTGCAGCTTAACACCGGCTATCTCTCGCGCAGTGATGATATGGTCCTGGGCCGCTGGGCACCGGTGCTTGCGCTCTCCGGCCCGCCCATGACCGACGCGCACACCGGGCACGAAACCGCCCGCCTGGGGGATGTTCAGAATGCGGTGTGGTGGCTGGCATATTTCCTCGCCGCCGCGCTGAACCTGGCCCCGGAGTTGGCTCCACAGTACGCGCTGGGACGGTAAATGCAAGAGCGATTCTCCGGTAGAAACGTGGGACATAACTCAAAGGCTACGCCAAGAAAATAATTATCTCATTACAGCAAACGTCAACCTTAATTATGAACGCGTCAAAACACAACTCTTGAGTCAAGATGAACGCAGCCGCATTGAGCAAGCGCTTCGTGTCATTGAACAAGACCAAAGTGAATTCATCGATAATCTGGATGCAGCTTTGGCGGCAATTGCCGAAGTTGCTGAACGATATCCGCTGCACACACGAGAGCGACAACGTGATATACTAGAGCAGATGGTCAGCCGGGTTATGATCAACCTGAAGGGTAGGATAGTCAGAATTGAGTTGAAAGCACCATTCGATTACATTGATGGTTTGCACCACAGTGGAAAGAATGGACCAC
>CAZMNL010000317.1:0-4253 GCA_964567525.1 uncultured Anaerolineaceae bacterium | reverse complement strand
GTTTTCTCCCATAATTTCTCCGTGATCTCTGTGTACTCTGTGGTGCATCTTTTTGCCCCGAATTTGAAACGCACCCTCGTGATCCCGGCGCTGGCGCGGATTCCCCGTTTGCGCGTATGATTGGGACACACACATGTGTCAGGTCGCAGTACAGCGTACACGAAAGGGACGATTCGCATGGCCGTTCAAACCGCAGACCTCACAAATTCTTATACTGCGCTGGCCCCGGTTTACGAGCAGGTCGGGCTGGCGGATTATGCGCAGCGCGTGGTGCTGGACTACATCGCGATGGCGCAGGCGCTCGACTGGGCCGGACGCCGCATCATCGAACTGGGCTGCGGCACCGGGGTCGCCAGTTGGATGCTGGCCGACCGGGGTTTTCGCGTGTTGGGCATCGACACCAGCGCCCCGATGCTCGTCCAGGCGCGCATCCACCGCACCACCCACCAGCAGGACGACGTGACTATCGCCCAGGAACCGCCGGAGTTTGCGCAGATGGATATCCGAAGACCGCTTGATATCCCCAATGCGACCGCCGATATGGTGCTGGCGGTGGATGGTGTGATCAATGCGCTGCTCAACCTGACACAGCTCCAGCAGACTTTCGCGCACGTGGCGGCGGTGGTCGCGCCGGGCAAACTGTTCGTGTTCGATGTGTGGACGATTCGCGGGTTGGCGGAGGTGCTCGGCACGCGGGCGGCAGTGCTCAGCGCGCAGCCGGGCGCGCCGTTTGTCGTGGCGGAATACGATTTTCAGTATGAAAACCTGAGCAACAAAATAACCTACACGCTCTTTACGCCGCGCGAAGCGGGCAGCGTCAACTGGGCACGCGCTGAAGAGCATCATATCCTGCGCAGCTTTCCGACCGAGGGGATCGTGGCAATGCTGGATCGCACCGGCTTTGACATGCTGAGCGTGGTGGACCCGGTTATGCAACCCTTCGATCCGCAGCGCGACGCGCACGGGCGCGCGGTCTTCGTGGCGCAGCGCCGCGCCGAATAAGGTGTGAGGGAACACGCGCCGGGTTCAGGCACCCGGCGCGTGTTAGTGCGTGTTAGAGCGTGATATCGAGAATCGAAGTTGCTATCTCGCGCAGTTCGGACGTACCCATCTCCGCCAGTTTGCGCGCAATTTCGAGATAGGGCTGGTTGATGGGCTGCGCGATGAACTGGCGCAGGGTATCCGGCAGCGCGCTGAACGCTTTGAGGTCTTCCTGCAACAGCAGAAACTCGCCAACGCGGTTCCCGTTTTCCAGGAAGTACGCCATATTCACCCGGCAGGCCGAGGCCAGCGACACCAGCACGGGGGACGGGATCGGGCGCGTGCCGAGTTCGTAAGCGGTGACGTGCCCGTTTGAAATGCCGGTGGCCCTCGCTAGCTGGTCCGGGGTCAGGCCGGCGTTTTCGCGCGCAGCGCGCAGCATCGCGCCGATCAAGCGGTTGCGCACCTGCACATACTCGCCGGAATCGATATTCTGGCGTTCGTAGGTGTCGGTCAGGTCTGTTCCCCAGAAATGGCTGATCGGCAGGCCGACCGCGTAGGCGAGCAGCTCCAACTGCGGCAGGCTCGGCATCGCCTTACCCATTTCCCAGGCTTCGAACGTCTCACGCGCCACGCCGACGCGCTGCGCGCAGGTGTCCGTGTCGAGATCGGCGGCCTGGCGTGCGTCCTGGATCAGCACGCCCAGAATGCGCGCGCGCACGAGATACAGTTCCTCAAAATTCGGCGGCGCTTCTGCTTTCGTGTCCGCTTGTTTGGCAGCATGTTGGCGGAACTTCGCCGCCAGATCGTTAAAACTCATCGGCGATTCCTTCCCCGAAGGCGGTCAGGTTCTTGCCTGCAATTATACGGGCAGTATCTTACGCGCGCAACGTGGGAGCATCTGGGGGTTAGGGCTGAATCATTCGAATGCGCGTCTGCGGTAAATTTTTTGCCGGAAAGAGTCAGCCCTCCCGTCAGGGAATCGGTACTTTGCGTGCTACGTGGCGTTTGCTACAATCAAGCGCTGTTGTTCAGCCAAGCGAAACGAGTCAGGAAAATGCCCCTCAACCCCTCCGGTACTGGTTCAAAAACCCCCGTGGTGTTTTCGGTGGTGGTCCCTGTATATAACGAAGTCGAGAGTCTGCCGATCCTGCACGAGAAGATCAGCGCCGTGATGAACGGCATCGGCCAGACCTGGGAGATCATCTATATCGACGATGGCAGCAGCGACGGTTCCTGCGAGGTGCTGCACGATCTGCAAGCCCAGGATGCGCGCGTTGTGCTGGCTTTCCAGCGCCGCAATTTCGGTAAGAGTCTCGCGTTGGACACCGGTTTTTCGCTGGTGCGCGGCAGCTACGTGATCACGCTGGATGCTGACCTGCAAGACGAACCCGACGAGATTCCGCGCCTGCTGGCGAAGCTCGACGAAGGCTTTGACGTGGTTTCCGGCTGGAAGCAAAACCGCCAGGACCCGATCACCAAAACGCTGCCTTCGCGCATCGCCAACGGCGTCACCGCGCGCATGACGGGCCTCAAGGTGCGCGACATGAACAGCGGGTTCAAGGCGTACCGGACCGAGGTCGTGCAGTCGCTGCGGCTGTACGGCGACCTGCACCGCTACGTCCCGGTGCTGGCGCATTACAACGGCTTCCGCGTGGGTGAAGTGCCGGTTGTCCACCACAAGCGCCAGTTCGGGCGCTCGAAGTACGGGCCGGGGCGCTTGCTGCGCGGCGGCTTTGACCTGCTGACCGTGCTGTTTCTCAACAACTACCGCTACCGCCCGCTGCATTTGTTCGGGGCCAGCGGCGCGGGATTGTTGGTGCTGGGCCTGCTGATTAACCTGGAACTGAGCATCGAGTGGGTGGTGCTGGGCACGTCGCTGCACCAGCGCCCGCTGCTGACGCTCGGCGTGCTGCTGATGCTGGTCGGCGTGCAACTGCTCACGATTGGCCTGCTGGCGGAACTGGTCGTCTCGCACATCCAGCGCCAGGAAGACCCGCTGCGCATTACCGCGCGCGTGCTGCGCCCGACCGTCGAACCGGGCAGCGCCGAGGCCGTGCCCGCCACCGAGAAGGAATCCACGCTATGACGCTGCAATCGCCGTTTTTCATCGTGGGCTGCGGGCGCTCCGGCACAACGCTGCTGCGCGCCATGCTCAACCACCATTCGCAGCTTGCGATCCCGCTGGAGTCGTTGTTCATCATCGACTACCTGCGCGCCCAACCCGGCACCCCGCCGGATACCTTTCTGCGGCTGATCACGCGCGAGTACGAGCTGCAAGAGTGGGGCATGACGGTCACGGCGGACGACTTCGCCGGTTGTGTCACCGCGCAGGACTTCATCGACCGCGCGCACGAACATTATCTGCGCCAGGAAGGGAAAACGATCTGGGGCCAGAAAACGCCGCGTTTTGTGCGCTACGGCCCGCTGCTCAAGCGCCACTATCCCCACGCCAAATTTATTAACGTGATCCGCGATCCGCACGCGGTGGTGTCGTCGCTGATTCGCTCCAACGTGCATAACAGCAATGCGCTGTATGCCGCGCGGCGCTGGGTGCGCGACGTGGACGCGGGGCGGCGGCTGGCGCAGGACTTCCCCGGTGACGTGCTGCACGTGCGTTATGCCGACCTCATCACCGATACCGAGCGCGCGCTGCGTGCCTGCTGCGACTTCCTGGGGATCGACTTCGAGCCGTCACTGCTGGACTACCACAAAACCGGGACCGAAGAATACAGCGGCTACTACGCGCAGATTCACGCCAAGCTGAATCAAGCGCCGGACACCAGCCGCATCGACGCCTGGCGCGAACACCTGACTGCGCAGGATGTCGCCGTGCTCGAATCCGTGTGCGGCCCGCTGATGGACGAGTTCGGCTACGCGCGCGAAGCCACCGAGCCAGCATCGCCCGCCACCCTGCGCCGCCTGAAAGTCCAGCGCAAGCTGGGGCTGTTTAAACAAATCTGGCACAACTACCGCACGCGCAGCGGCTACCTGATGAGCTTCCTCCGCCGCAAGATCGTGTTAGGGCTGCTCTTCGCCACCTTTAAGGAAGTCAACTATTAATCTCATGCCGGTCAAAACGTACACGCGCGCGCATATCTCGGCCTGGGTGCTGCTGGCGCTGGTGCTGCTGATGCTGGCAGCCGTCGCGCTGCAAAACCACCGCTTCCGGGGCCGTGATTACCACACCGACGAAATGAACACCGTCCACGCGGGGCACGTACTCAGCGTGCCGGAGGTGTCGCAGTGGATGGCGACCAACGCGATACACC
>CAZMNL010000316.1:0-4254 GCA_964567525.1 uncultured Anaerolineaceae bacterium | reverse complement strand
AATCGCCAGGTTATCACTCTCCGAACCGCCGCTGGTGAAGATCACCTCGGACGGCTGGCAGTGCAACACGCGCGCGACCGTGTGCCGCGCCTCGTCGATAGCGTGTTCCGCCGCACGCCCGAAGCTGTGGATCGCCTTCGAGTTAGCGAAGTGCTCGTACAAGTACGGCATCATCGCGTCCAATACGCGCGGGTCTAGCGGCGTGGTTGCGCTATAATCCATATAGATCGGTTCAAGCGGCTGCATCAATCAACCTCGATAGAATTTCGTTAAAGGATCGATCAGATTGTAACGATTGTGCCGCAAATCGGCATCCGGTGAAAGGGGCGTGCCAATTGACTGTCTGCGGAGTGACTTATCTCGGTGGCGGGGCCTGATCAGAGTGTCTATAATGTCGCGTGGCTGGATCGATGGGTCGCTAGTCACTTCCACATATCAGCATCCCTGCCCCATCATCGGCCCCACCTGTCAGTCTATCGGCGCATTGGTTTAAGCGATTGGCCGCTAGGGTTTAGCACCCAAGCCCGCATCCCGCGCGCATGGTTATTCGCTAACGGCTAAGTAGTGTTGACGTTTTCGCCTGAGATCAACATTCACGCTGCCTGTTGGAGTGCGAAAGAGGTTAGCAGCCACCCTACCCAATCCGCGATGGTCTGCTAATGCTGTGTTTTTCGCTTTTTAGTGTTCCTTCCGGGGAGTTTCTATGCTTGAGGGATTTTTCAAACCGCAGTCCGTAGCAATTGTTGGAGCCAGTGCAACACCCGGTAAGCTCGGTTACACGGTGCTGGCAAACATGATCGATGCCGGTTATCGCGGCTCGATCTACCCGATCAACCCCAGTGCGGGCGAGATGCAGGGCTACAAAGCGTATGCGTCCATTCTGGACACGCCCGAAGTCCCCGATCTGGCCGTGATCACCATTCCGTATAATTATGTCGCCAATGCGCTGCGCGAAATTGGTGAAAAGGGGACCCAATCCGTCGTCGTGATCAGCGCCGGGTTCCGCGAGGCTAACGTCGAGGGCCTGGAGCGCGAGCAGGAACTGCTGGAAATCGCCAGCAAATACGGTATGCGCATCATCGGCCCGAACTGCCTGGGCATCATTTCGACCTACGCCCACGTGAACGCCACCTTCGCCGCCGGAACTCCGCCGGAAGGCAATATCGCTTTCACGTCGCAGTCCGGCGCGCTGCAAACCGCGATCCTCGACTGGTCGCTGGCCGCGCACGACCTGGGCTTCAGCAAGTTTGTCAGCCTGGGCAACAAAGCCGACGTGAACGAAATGGACCTGATGCGCGCCTGGGCCGAAGACGACGAAACCAACGTCATCCTCGCCTATATCGAAGGCTTGCCCGACGGGCTGGAATTCATCCGCACCGCCCGCGAGGTCAGCCGCATCAAGCCGATCCTGGTACTCAAAAGCGGCGTGACCGAATCCGGTTCGCGCGCCGTCTCCAGCCATACCGGGTCATTGGCCGGGGCCGAAAAAGCCTACGATGCCGCCTTCTACCAGGCCGGGGTGCTGCGCATGGAAAACCTGCAAGACCTGTTCGACAGCGCGCGCGCCTTCGCCAACCAACCGCTGCTGCAAGGCAGCCGTATCGCCATTGTGACCAACGCGGGCGGCCCTGGCATCCTGGCAACCGACACGCTCGAACGCGCCGACATGGAACTCGCCCGGCTCTCACGCGAGACTGTCCAGAAACTCGAAGAAATCCTGCCGGAAGCAGCCAGTACCTCAAACCCGGTGGACGTACTTGGAGACGCACGCGCCGACCGCTACGCCGCCGCGATGGAGATTATCGGGCAAGACGAGAGCGTTGACGGCATGATCTGCATTGTGACCCCGCAGGCCATGACCGAGATCGTCGAAACCGCCAACGCCATCGGCAAGCTGAGCCAGCGCATTGACAAGCCGATCCTGGGCGCGTTCATGGGCGAAGAAAAAGCCAAAGCCGGCGAAGATATCCTGGCAAGCTACAATATCCCCAATTACGCCTTCCCCGAACATGCCGCGCGTGCCCTCGCCGCCATGCGGGATTACATCGTCTCACGTGACCGTCCCGACGCCGAGATCGTAACCTTCGAGGTGGACCGCGCGCGCGTCAAAGACGTGTTTGAGAAGGCACGCAGCGAGGGCCGCGTCAGCGTCGGCGAAGCCGAAGCCCGCGATGTGGCCGAAGCCTACGGCCTGCGCCTGCCGCAGAGCAACCTGGCCTCGACCGCTGACGAAGCCGTCCAGATGGCCCAGGAAATCGGGCTGCCCGTCGTGCTGAAGATCGCCAGCCCGGACATTCTGCACAAGACCGACGTCGGCGGCGTGAAAGTCAACCTCAACAGCGCCAGCGACGTGCGCGATGCCTACGATCTGATCGTCTACCGCGCCACGCGCTATGTCCCGGATGCGCGCATCTGGGGCTGCCTGGTGCAGGAAATGGTTTCGACGGATGGCGTCGAAGTGCTGGTCGGCATGAGCAAAGACCCGCAGTTCGGCCCGTTGGTGACTTTCGGGTTAGGTGGTATCCTCGTAGAGGTGCTCAAGGACGTAACCTTCCGCGTCGCGCCGTTTGGCCGCCAGGACGCCGAAGAGATGCTGGAAGAAATCCGCGCCCACGCGCTGCTGGAAGGCGTGCGCGGACGGCCCCCGGCAGACCGCGACGCGATGATCGACACCCTGCTGCGCATCAACCAGTTGGTGACCGATTTCCCGGAGATCGTGGAGATGGATATCAACCCGCTGATGGTCTACGAACGCGGGCAGGGCGCGATTGCACTGGATATGCGCCTGGTGCTCCAAAGCTGAGCGCCGGTACGAGAGTCGGATCGACAGTCTAACGGCAAAAAACATTAAGACCAAGAAGGACGAATCCATGGCGAAAAGTCTGTACATTACCTCAGTTAACACGTTCTCCGGCAAAACGGCGCTGAGCCTGGGCCTGGGGCTGCGGATGCAAGCGGCAGGGCTGAAGGTCGGCTACCTGAAACCGGCCAGCACCCAGCCCTATGAAGCCGGTGGCCGCGTGCTGGATGAAGACGCCGATTTTGTGCGTCGCACGCTCGGCCTGGAAACCCCGCCCTGGGAACTTTCCCCGGTGGTGATCACCTCCGAACTGCTCAACGCCGTGCTGGATGGCACGCTGGAACGCGACCTGCTCGGTGAAATCAAGGCCGCCTGTCAGCAAGCCTCCGAAGAAAACGACGTGGTGATCATGGAAGGCGGCGCGACCATGCGCGAAGGCTACGCCGCCGGTGTGAACACGCTCAACGTCGTTGAGGCGCTCGACGTGATGGCGCTCAGCGTGGTCAGCTTCGGCGAAGGCTGCCTGGCCGGGATGTGCGTGCTGGACGACGCGCTGACCGCCAAGTACCGCCTCGGCGACCGGCTGCTGGGCGTCGTGATCAACGCCGTCCCGCGCGAAGACTTCTCTTTCATCCAGCAGAAGGCGCTGCCCTTCCTGGAAAAAGAGGGGATCAAGGTCTTCGGCGTGCTGCCGCACGATCAATACCTGCGCGCCCTGAGCGTGGGCGAGATCATCGACGCGCTGAATGGCCGCGTGCTGACCGGCTCACACCTGCGCGAGCGCATCGTCGAGCACATGAGCGTCGGCGCGATGTCGGTTGAAGCCGCGCTGCCGCGCTTCCGCCGCCAGTTGAACAAGGCCGTCTTCACCGGCGGCGACCGCACCGACATCCAGGCGGCGGCGCTCGAAACCTCGACGACCTGCCTGGTCTTGACCGGCAACCTGCACCCGACCTCGACCATCATCAAGCGGGCCGAGGAACTCAATGTGGCGGTGCTGTTGGTGCCGGATAACACGCTGGAGGCGGTCGAGAAGGTCGAGGGCATCTTTGGCCGGACCAGCCTGGGCCAGCCGGAGAAGCTGAGTCGCTTCCAGGCCATGCTGTCCGAGCACCTGGACTACACGGGCTTGATGGGCGCGCTGGGCCTGTAACCGGCGCGAAGGGGAAGTATCCGGCAGGGGCGGGGGTCAACCCGCCCCGGCGTTGTTGGGTGACCGGGACCGGTCGCCCCAGATGCGCCTGCCGGAGATAGTGCCCAAACACAGACTGGGACTGGTCCCCCTGTCGGGGCCTGGCCCGGCCCGGTATTGATTTGAGATGAACTCACAGGGAGAAACTATTATGACCATGATCGAAGCTGTTCACGGGCGTGAAGTTCTCGATTCGCGGGGCAACCCGACGGTTGAGGTGGAAGTCTTGCTCGAAGATGGTAGTGTAGGCCGGGCGATTGTG
>CAZMNL010000315.1:0-4254 GCA_964567525.1 uncultured Anaerolineaceae bacterium | reverse complement strand
TATCCAAATCCTACCAGGGAGTGTCCCTTTTCCCACTTTTCCGCGTTGAGCCAAAGTATAATCAGAGCAACTTGTGGAGGGAAAAAACATGACGAAGAAACGGCGGGGCTTATCAGGCGCGAACGCGGAGTAACGCCCCACCTCGTTGGTTTCCAGGATTCCAGCCGATCTTAATTTGCCCTCCCGATATCGTTTTGCTATGCTGTCTGTTGGTTTAGTGAGTTTGGATTTTGCACCCTTTGAGGATATTTAACTATGTTTACCATCAGTGTATTTGGTGACGAAATCGCACCCGATCTCGAAACTCAGGTCCAGCACATGCAAGCCATGCAGGTGCATCACCTGGAATTCCGCAGTGCCTGGGGCGTTAATGTCAAAGACATGGATGACGTTCAAATCGCCAATGTGCGCCGCATTTGTGACGCGCACGGCATTTCGGTCAGTTGTATTGGCAGTCCAATTGGTAAATCCCCAATCACCGATCCGCTTGAGAACGAGATCAAGAACCTGGAACGTATTTTCCGGGTCTGTGAAGCGCTTGACACACGTTACATTCGCATGTTCTCGTTTTTTCCCCCCGCAGAAACGCTACAAGCCGAATACGACGCCTTCCTGGACCAATCCATCGCGCGCCTGACTCGGCTGGCGGAAATGGCCGGTGAAGCCGGGGTAACACTGGTAATGGAAAACGATCTGGAACTGGTGGGCGACACAGTTGCGCGCTGTAAAGCGATCTTTGACGCAGTGAACAGCCCGCACCTGCGCCACGCCTGGGACCCTGGCAATTTCGTTTTGGCCGGTGTCACCCAGCCCACCACGACCGGCTGGTCACAGCTTGCCGCGTATCTCGGTTATGTACACATTAAAGATGCGCGCAGCAGTGATCATAGCTGGCGTGCGGCGGGCGAAGGTGAAGCCCAGATACCAGAACTGCTGCGCGCCGTGCGTGCCAGCGGCTACCGGGGCTTTCTGGCGGTTGAACCACACCCCTTCATCGTTGATGATCGGGGCAGACTCTCCGGGGTTGAGGGCACAGCCTACGCGGTTGAGGCGCTGCGAAAAGTGTTAGCACAGATCGAAAACGATTAAACGATCCGGCATCACGCGCCAACTGATACGCGCTACTGCGGCGACCACTCGCGCGCGGCGCGTATCAGGGCGTCGATGTTTTCGGGCGGCGTCCCCGGTGAAACCCCGCCCCCAAACGACAAGATGACACCGCTGAGCGCCGGGTCCACTGTGGCGGCGCTGTCCAGGCAGGCCCGCGCTGCCGTATAAACGTCGTCTGGGGTGCCGCGCACACCCACATCCAACGGCGGGACGTTGCCCAGCAGCGCCACGCGATCCCCGATCTGCGCCTTGACTGTGCCGATATCAACCGTGTGCGTAAAGTTAAACACGTCGAAATGCGCGTCGGCCAGGCTGCTGAACAGGTGCTCGCAGGGGGTGTCGTTGTGGTAGACGCGGATCAACCCGTCGAAGGCGTCAAAAATGCGCTGCATGTGGGGTTCGATCAGGGCCTTGTACTGCTTGACGGATATCATACCAACCAGGTCATCCAGCACCATGATCCCTTCGGGATTGTGCAGGGTATCAAGCTGTGCTTGCAACCAGCGGATGATCGTTTCGGTCACGGCGTCGAGAATTTTGGTCACGCGATCCGGTTCCAGCGCCATATCCATCATCAGCGGCGAGATGCCCGCCAGCCACGACGCCACCGCCAGCGGCCCCCGTGCGCACACCATGCGAATACCGAGTCCTTCGGCGTACAGGCGTTCTTCAGCGGCGGCATACAGGCGCAGGGCCAGCGGCATCAGGCCGTCGGTGTGCGGATTGGCGGGTTTGATGCGGTCTTCCCAGAACGCGAGATCATCGACCAACGGCTCGATAGAGGGGGGGCTGTCGGGATGAAACTGCATCCTGATGCCAAACGCGGACGGTTCCGCCGCCATGCCATACTCAACCCAGAAGCCCGGAAGCCAGGCCGCGCCGGGGAAGCGGTCGATCAGGCCCCGGTGAATCTCAAACCACTTGTCCGGCAGCACAAAATAATCGCGCGTGTCGATCCCTGCGTAACCCGGCAGCCAGGGGCTGTCCACGATCAGGGCGACCGGCACCTGCTCGATGGCTTCGCGCCGGGCGGCGCATTTGAATAATTCCCAGGTGTTCGTCATTTTTTTGTCCTATTCGTAGTGCTGGATACCGGCAGCCGCATAAATCGCATTGACCAGCGCCACGCTGCGGCGGCCTTCCGCGCCATCAATCAATGGTGCGCGATCATCGCGCACCGCTTCGACAAAATCGCGGAACAACGCGATATGTCCCTCAACGTTAATCCCACGCGGACTGCCCCCGGCCCCGGCCCCTGCAAGCGGGGTAGGCTCTGGCGGCGTGACAACGGCGGCTTCCGGTTTGACTGGAGTCCAGGTGTGCAGTGCGTCGCCTTCGGTGCGGATGCTGCCACCCGTGCCGTAAAGCTCAATGCGGTGCGGGTGGCCGGGGGCGGCGGTTGTGGTGGCGACGATGGTCGCCATCGCACCATTGGCAAAGGTCAGCGCCGCGACCAGCGTATCCTCGACCTCAATCGCGCGGTGCAGTGTCGCCGCGTGTGCCTGCACCCGCACCGGGTCCCCCATGAACCACACCAGCAGATCGACCTGGTGAATCCCCTGGTTCATCAGCACGCCGCCGCCGTCCATCGTCCACGTTCCGCGCCAGTCGGCCTGGGCGTAGTATTCCGGCGGGCGGAAGTACGGCATCGTGACGATTCCCAGCGTCAGGTCGCCGAGATCGCCAGCCTGGATCGCCGCGTGCATCTGGCGAAACAGCGGGCGCGCGCGGCTCTGGAACGCCACCCCCAGCTTGACGCCTGCGGTATCACACGCCGCGATGATCGCGTCGGCGTCCGCGGCTGTGAGTGCCATCGGTTTTTCGACGATCACATGTTTGCCCGCCTGGGCTGCGCGGATCGCCTGTTCCGGGTGCTGTCCGCTGGGCGTGCAGATGGCGATCACGTCCACCGCCGGATCGTTGAGCACGTCATCATAAGTGTGGCACGGCACGCCGAACTGCGCGCTAATTGCGGCGAAGCGCTCCGGCCTGTGGTGCGCAATGGCGACCAGTTCCGCACCGAGATCGACGTTACGCTGGATAGCCTGCTGGTGGTATTCCGCGATCATGCCCGCGCCAAGAATTGCAAAACGTAAACGTTGGCTCATCAGGTTGCCCGTCTCGATTACTTGTCTATGGCCCTCATCATAACGCCCGGTCGGATGGCCTGCCACTTATTCGCCGGACGGGCGTTGTTTACACACGATATCTCGCGTGCCCTGTGTTATAATGCGCGGCTGGCACCCTGTCCGCAAACGATTTTGAGAGGCTGAAGTTTCCTCATGAGCAAACCGCTTTCCTTCCAAGATGTGATCATGACGCTGCACCGCTTCTGGACCAAACAGGGTTGTGTGATGTGGCAGCCCTATAATGTGCAGGTCGGCGCGGGGACCGGTAACCCCGCTACGCTTCTCGCGGTGCTGGGGCCGGAACCCTGGCGCGTCGGTTATGTCGAACCCAGCGTGCGCCCGGATGACGGGCGTTACGGTGAAAACCCCAACCGGATGCAGTTGCACTACCAGTACCAGGTGATCCTGAAACCCGATCCCGGCAACCCGCAGGAACTCTACCTGCAAAGCCTGGAAGCGCTCGGCATCAACCCGCGCGAGCATGATATCCGCTTCGTGGAAGACAACTGGGAATCGCCCGCGCTGGGCGCGTGGGGCCTGGGCTGGGAAGTCTGGCTCGATGGACAGGAAATCACGCAGTTCACCTATTTCCAGCAGGCGGGCGGCCTGACACTCGACCCGGTCAGCGTGGAGATCACTTACGGGCTGGAACGGATTGTCCTGGCGCTGCAAGGCAAAAACTCGGTGTGGGAGATCGACTGGAACGATACCGTGCAGTATGGCGATCTGCGCCTGCAAAGCGAGATCGAGCACTGCCGCTATTACTTCGAGATCGCGGACGTGGAGGGCCTCAAGCAGACCTACGACGTATACGAGCGCGAATACGAACGCGCGCTCGCCGCGAATGCCGTTGTTCCGGCGTATGACTACGTGCTGAAGTGCAGCCACCTGTTTAACGTGCTGGACACACGCGGCGCGATTGGCGTCACCGAACGCGCGAATTACTTCCGCCGGATGCGCGACATGACGCGCAATATTGCCCGCGCCTACACCGAACAGCGCCAGCGCCTTGAAT
>CAZMNL010000314.1:0-4256 GCA_964567525.1 uncultured Anaerolineaceae bacterium | reverse complement strand
ATCCCTGCCGTCCCCGTTAAAATGTCGAATGCGTCCTGCTAAAATCACCATTTGCCCCCGATCTATACTTGAGCCTTCCAAAATGCAAAGTAGCCACACCCCTTATAGCTTAAAGCTGACGGCTTACAGCTTCTTTTCACGGCGCACGGGTGAACATGAAGCGCAGCAGTTCCAGCCCGTAACGGCGATCCGGCATATACGTCAACAGCGTGTCCTCAAAGCGCACCGGGCGCACGCCGCAGTAATCGTACAGGTTGCCCAGTTGGGCGGTGCGGTTCCCGGCCAGCACGTCGAGCCACTGCGGAGTCATCACCCAGCGCCAGACGATGCGGTTTACCACGTTGTTCAGCGGGCGCAGCACATACGGAGGCAGGCTGATGATCATGCGCGGCGCGCCCGAAACACGCATCACCGTGCGGATCATCTCGTTATAGCTGACGTATTCCGCGCCGCCGATCTCGATGGTGGCGTCCACCAGTTCGATCCGTTCCAGGCTGTTCGAAAGCGCCTTCACCAGGTCGCCAACATACAGCGGGTGCAGCAGCCCGTCGCCATCGCCCGGCTGGAAGTAAAACAGCGGGTTGGAGCGCAGCAGCATGGCAATGCCGTTCACAAAACGGTCGTGCGGGCCGAAGAGCACACCGCAGCGCAGGATCGTATACGCCAGCCCGCTGTGACGGATCAGCGCCTCCGCCTGCCCCTTGACACGCAGCAGGTGAAACCCAGACGACGGCTCCGCCCCCAACTGGCTCAGGTAATACAGCCGCCCCACACGCGCCGAACGCGCCGCCGCGATCACCGCGCGCGTGCCCTCGATATCAACGCGTTCGAGTTCGCGCGGCGAACCCCACCAGTGCGCGCTCGCCAGGTGAAAGACGGTATGCACGCCCTGCATGGCCTGGTGCAGGCTGGTTTCGTCCGTGACGCGGCCCTCGACCACCTCGACGCCTTCGGGCCAGTCGAAGCGCCGCCGCCGGGCCGGGCCTAGCACCCGCACCGGCCAGCCCGCCTCAACCAGGTAAGGGACCAGCTCGCGCCCCACCAAACCGGTTGCCCCAGTGACCAGAATCATTGTCGCTCCTTCAGAACAGCTTTCAGCGGTCAACCATCAGCCTGCTGCTTGCGCGGCAGCCGAAGGCTTTCCGGCGGCGAATTATACCACGTCTGCCCCGCTCCGCGCGCAACGATGTTCGGCGCTGCGGGTTATTACAGTGGCAACGGCTGCTACAGGTGGATTGAATCGAACGGCGATACGGTATAATAAGGGCTTTGAACGTATGTGCCGAACTTGTGCGCGGGCCGCCGCGCCGCAACAAAAACCGGAGGATAGAACCAGTGGAATTAAAACGCGTGGTTGTCACCGGGCTGGGCATTCTCTGCCCGGTCGGTAACTCACCCGAAGAAGCGTGGAACAACATCTCGAACGGCGTTTCCGGCGCGGAACACATCCCCGAATTTGAAGAACTGGGGCTGAAGGTCACGTTCGGCGCACGCATCAAGAACTACGACCCGGAAACGCACCTGAGCAAGCGCGACCTGCGCCGTACCGATCCGCTGACCCAGATGGCGCTGTATGCCAGCGCGCAGGCGCTCGCCGACTCCGGGTTGGACCTCAGCCAGGATGATCCCTACGACGTGGGCGCGGTGATCGGGACCGGCATCGGCGGGTTTCAATCGCTGTTCGAAGGTGTCGAGAAATATATGAAAGAAGGGCACTCGACCGTCAGCCCGCTGCTGCTGCCGATGATGCTGCCGGACAGCCCCGCAGGCAAGATCGCCATTGATTTTGGGCTGCGCGGGCCGAATATGGCGATCTCGACGGCGTGCGCCACCGGCAACAACAGCATCGGCGAAGCCTACGAAATGATCCGGCGCGGCGCGGCGCGCGTCATGCTGGCCGGCTCGTCCGAGGCCGCGCTGCTGAGCCTGACCGTCGCCAGCCTCTCGAACATGAAAGCGATCTCACGCCGCAACGACAATCCGCAGCGCGCCTCACGCCCCTTTGACGCCACCCGCGACGGTTTCGTGATCGGCGAGGGCGCGGCAACGCTGGTACTCGAAGAACTCGAACACGCCAGAGCGCGCGGCGCGCGTATCTACGCGGAAATCACCGGTTACGGCTCGACGTGTGACGCCTTTCACGTCACCGCGCCGATGGAAAACGGCGAAGGTGCGCAGGCCGCCATGCGTTTCGCGCTGCGCAGCGCGGGACTCCCGCCGGAAGGGATGAGCTACATCAACGCGCACGGGACCAGCACGCCGCTCAACGACTCCAGCGAAACCAAAGCGATCAAGGGCGTCTTTGGGAATGCCGCCTACCGCGTGCCGGTCAGCTCCACCAAGTCGATGACCGGGCACCTGATGGGATCGGCGGGCGCGGTCGAGGCCGTGTTCAGCGTGCAGGCCATCCAGCACCAGTTCATCCCGCCAACGATCAACCTGGATCATCCCGATCCCGAATGCGACCTGAACTACACGCCGAACGTGGGCGTCGCAGCGGATATCCAGCACGTGATGAGCAACTCGTTCGGGTTCGGTGGGCACAATGCCGTGCTGATCTTCAGCCGCTATAACGGCCAATAACACGGCCAGACGGGATCGACCATGATCGATACCAATGGACACTCACCCCGGCTGTATGCAGGCCGCACACACAAGAACCACAAGCCGCGCACGCTGCGTTATGCGCACGTCGTCGGGTGGGGCATGGAAGTGCCCGCCCAGGTGTTGAGCAATCAGGATATCGAGGCGATTGTGGACACCGACGACGAGTGGATCGCCGCGCGTACCGGCATCCGTGAGCGCCGCATCGCCGAACAGCGCGAAACGACGACGAGTCTCGCCATCCGTGCGGCGCAAAAGGCGCTCAACGTGGCCGACGTGCTGCCCAGCGATATCGATCTGATCATCGTGGCGACCGCAACCCCGGAGCACATCTTCCCCAGCACGGCGAGCCTGGTACAGGATTACCTGGGCGCGCGTACTGCCGGGGCCTATGACCTCAGCGCGGCGTGTTCGGGATTCGTCTACGGGGTCGATATGGCCGCCAGCAAAATCCAGACCGGCGCGATCCAGACGGCGCTGGTGATCGGCGCGGAAACGCTCAGCCGCGTGGTGGACTGGTCCGACCGGGGGACGTGCATCCTGTTCGGAGACGGGGCCGGGGCGGTCGTGCTGCAAGGCAGCGACGTACCCGGCGGCGTGCTCAGCAGCGTGCTGCGCTCGGATGGCTCCGGGTGGGATATGCTCACGCTGCCGACGGTCAGCAGCCGCGACACCTACCTGCAAGACGGCACGCACGAGATGCACCGTATCTACATGGACGGGCGCGGCGTGTTCCGCTTCGCGACCAAAGTCATCGGCGAGAGCATTAGAGACGCGCTGGACCAGGTCGGCCTCACGCCAGACGACCTCAGTCTCGTGATCCCGCACCAGGCCAACGCGCGCATCATCCAGTACGCCGCCAAAACGCTCAAAATCCCGGAAGAACGCATCTACAGCAACATCGAGCGCTATGGCAACACCTCGGCGGCGTCGATCCCGATCGCGCTGGCGGAGGCCATCGACGAGGGGCGCTTGCGTCCCGGCGATATCCTGGGACTGGTCGGCTTTGGCGGCGGGCTGAGCTGGGCCGCGATGGTGATCGAATGGACCGCGATCCCCGGCAAACCGGGGTACTCGCTGACCTGGGGCCGTCGCCAGGGTGAGTACGCGCTGGCGTGGCTGCGCAGGCCGCTCAAACGCTGGTGGCGGCGCTTGATGCTGCTCTCGCCGACGACGTGGATTCCGGCGCTTCGCCGGGCCGCGCATGATCGGCGCGAACGGCTCACCGACCAGGCCGAAGACTTGCAGCAGCGCGCCCAGTATCGCGCCCAGGAACTCCAGCAGCGGGCACAATCCCGCGCGCAGGACTTGCAGCAGCGCGCCCAGCAGGTGATCCAGCGCGAGGAACGGCGCGAACCCGAATCGCTGGAGGGGGCGACCATCGAAGCGATCCCCCCGGACGAGGACGAGTCCACATCAGCGGAGTAAACCCGCACCTTTTATACCACAGGTTGCAGGGCGACTCGCCACAGGATGAGTCGCCTTTTTTCGCGCCACTCGATCAGGAGGATGCATTCCAGAATGGGGGCAGAATTTTTTTCACCCCAGAGAACACAGGACTGTTTGCGGCCCCATTCACGGAACAGATACCCTCTGACAGCCTCTTTTTTCCCTTAAAAATCTCTGTGTCCTCCGTGTACTCTGTGGTGTAT
>CAZMNL010000313.1:0-4260 GCA_964567525.1 uncultured Anaerolineaceae bacterium | reverse complement strand
GGGACCGACATCATGGTGCACGTCAACCGCAACCTCTACCCGGCCATCCCCGACGACGAGGCGCGTGAAGTGCTGCAAGACCCGGCGGTCACCGGCCTGCTGGATCGCATGCTGGCCGCCGACCTGCTGGGACGGAAAAGCGGGCAAGGCTTCTACCGGCGCGTCGATACCGAGGAGGGGCGTGAGTTCTGGACGCTGGACCCGGCGACGCTGGCTCATTCCCGCCCGGCAAAAGTGCGCTTCGCCAGCGTGGGCCAGCACCGCAAGATCGAAGACACCGGCGCGCGCATCAAGGCGCTGGTCGAAGCCGACGACCGCGCCGGGCAATATCTCTGGCACCTGCACGCCTTCTACCTGGCCTACGCCGCGCGCCGCCTGGGTGAGATCGCCGACTCGATCCCGGCCATCGACAACGCGAACAAATGGGGCTTTAACCACGAACTCGGTCCGTTCGAAATTTGGGACGCGCTCGGCGTCGCGGACTCGATCCCGCGCATGGAGGCGGACGGTTACGCGGTTCCGGAGTGGGTCAAGAACATGGTCGCCAGCGGGCACCCGACTTTCTACGAGGTCGCCGAAAACGGCCAGCGCGTCGGGGTCTACGACCGCGACCGGGGCGCATACGTGCCGCTGGAACAGGACCCGCGCGCGGTGTTCATCGCCGACCTGCGCGCCGCTGGAAAACGCATTGAGGGCCGCGCCGGGGCCTCGCTGATCGACATGGGCGACGGCGTGCTGCTGCTGGAGTTCCACACCAAGGCCAACGCCATCGACGATGACATCATCGCGGTGGGCGAGCGCGCGCTCGAACGCCTGGATTCGGACTTCGACGGGCTGGTGATCGGCAACGAGGGCGATCACTTCAGCGCCGGGGCGAATATCTTCCTGATCATGATGCTGGCCCAGCAGGGCGAGTTCGGCCAGATCGACGATGTGATCCGGCGCTTTCAGGTGTTGTTCCAGGGCTTGCGCAGCGCGCCGAAGCCGGTCGTGACCGCGCCATTCGGCATGGCGCTGGGCGGCGGCTGCGAGATGCTCATGGCCGGGCAGCGCGTCGTTGCGCACGCGGAACTGTACGCCGGGCTGGTCGAGATCGGCGTGGGGCTGCTGCCCGCCGGGACCGGCTGTAAGGAACTGCTGCGCCGCAAGCTGAACCCGGTCATGCTGACGCCCAACGCCGACCCGCTGCCGCACCTGCAAACCATCTTCGAGCAGATCGCGCTGGCGAAAGTCAGCGAGAGCGCAAAACTGGCGCGTTCAATGGGCTTTCTGACGGACGCCGACCGCATCGTCATGCACCGCGATCACCTGCTGGCGCAGGCCAAGCAGGAGGTGCTGTACCTGCGTGCCACCGGATTCACCGCGCCGTCCCCCGGTAAGGTCTGGGCGGCGGGCCGGGACGCGCTCGCCGCGCTGCGGATCGCGGTCTTCACGCTGCAAGACGGCAGCTTCGCCACCGATCACGACGCGCGCATCGCCAACGCTATCGCCTACGTGCTGACCGGCGGCGACCTCAGCGCGCCGGGCTGGGTCCCCGAACAGTACATTCTCGACCTGGAGCGCGAAGCCTTCGTCGATCTGTGCCGTGAGCCAAAGTCGCTGGAGCGCATCGCGCACATGCTGCAAACCAACAAGCCGCTGCGGAATTAGCGGTTGGCGAATTAGAAAACCCCTTCCCGTAAACGGTTCAGGGGCGGACAGGTGGGCCGGGTTACGTCAGACTTGTAGGGGCGGGTTTCCAAACCCGCCCTTACAAAAAACGGCGACCGCACGCTTGACTCGGACACGGGTAAATGAAACGTAAAGTTATCGAGCAGGTTTTATGTTTACCTTACCCCCGGTCCCCGCATGTTAGAAAACTCTATCAATGCGATGCTGACCAGATCGCCAGGGTAGTTTAAAATAGGTTAAATCTGCAAGCTCCCATGTGACGCCGGGCCGTGAAGTTACGTAACCCTAACATTGGAAAGGCCGTCGTACTATGGACGGAACGCTCAAACTACCCGCCTTCGACACCGGACTCTCGCTGCGCGTGCGCACCCTGCGTCCGCTGCTGCTGCTGTTGATCGTGTTTGTGCTGCTGTTGTATGGGTTATCGAATACGATCCTGCTCGACAGCTTCAAGGACCTGGAACGCGACCTGGCGGAAAACGACATCCAGCGCGCGTTGAATATGCTGGATTACGAAATGCAGGGGCTGAACGTACTCGCCCAGGACTGGGCCACCTGGGACGATACCTATGCGTTCGTCGCCGGGCAGAATGACGAATACATAGCCAGTAACATGGTCGATAGCACGTTCGAGACACTGCATTTGAGCCTGATCCTGTTCATGGATGCGCGCGACAAACTGGTTTACGGCAAGGCGTACCGCCTGGAAGAACACCGGGGGTTCGAACTTAACGAAGTCCTGATCAACCAGTATCTCAGCTTCGGGGCGCTGCGCCAGTATCACGGCGGCCTGACCAACATGAGCAGGTATGTCTCCGGCCTGATCATTTCGCCGCGCGGCCCGATGCTGCTCGCCATGCAGCCGGTCCTGCCCAGCAGCGGCGAAGGCGACCCGCGCGGCACGCTGATCATGGGCCGCTATCTCGACGAAGAGGCCCTGGCCGTGCTGGCGACTGCTACACACGTCGATCTCGAACTGTTTGACTTCGGCTATCACAACCTGCCCGGCGACGTGGCGCACGCCCGCACCTACCTGCAAGACCGCAACTCCGCCTACTATACCAGGGCCATTGACCGCAGCATGTTCGGCGGTTACGCGCTGCTTGATGATATTTCCGGCAAACCGGCGCTGATCGTGCGGATCACGCTCCCGCGCGAAGTCTACAGCGAAGGCCAGAATACGCTCCGTTTCTATCTGCTCGTGCTGGCGGTGGGTGGGTTAGGGCTGCTGGCGGCGGCGATGCTGCTGATCGAACGGCAAGTACTCGCGCGCGTGCTGCGGCTGAACGCCGGTGTATCACAGATCAGCGCCAGCGGCGATCTCGACCGGCAGGTGCGCGTCACCGGGCGCGACGAGATCGCGCAGTTGGGCAGCAGCATTAACGGCATGTTGGTGGCGATCAAGGAGTCGCAGCGCTCGCTGGCGGAAAACCAGCAGCGCACCCAGCAGATCATCGACTCGATCAGTGACGCGATCTACGCGGTCGGCATTCAGAACGGGCGCGTCGCGTGGCACCAGATTCGGTCGCCGCAGTACGAAACGCTGACCGGCTATCCGCTGGCGAATTTCTGGGAAGACTGGACCTTCTGGCAGACGTTGATCCACCCGGACGACCGCGCGCGCACGCAGGCGCACCACCAGGATATGCTGCAAGGACACGACGGTGAGATCGAATACCGCATCATCACCGCCAACGGTACGATCCGCTGGGTGCGCGACAGCGTCCACTGCAAGCACCCGGACCCGGATACCTTCGTGTTCTACGGCGTGATCAGCGACATCACCGCGCACAAACAGGCCCAGGCCGATCTCGCCGAAAGCGAGCGTAACGCGCGGCAGTTCCAGGAGCACCTGAAAACGCTGCTGGAAGTCAGCGCGGAACTCTCCGCCAGCACGTCAGAGGAAGAACTCTGCCGCCACGCGGTGCAGGCCGGGCACGAACGGCTCGGCTTTGACCGCATTGGCCTGTTCATGCTCGAAGACGACGGTCAGACGATGGCCGGCACGTTTGGTTATGACACCGAAGGCCGCCTGCGCGACGAACACAACCTGCGCCGCCCGGTGGCCGAAGACCCCGCCGTCGAAGCGGTGCTGGCGGATCGCAAATGGGCGTATGTCTGGCAGGACGCGCTGCTCTACGACCAATGGAAAACCGTCGGGCAGGGCTGGAACGCGATGGCGTCGTTGTGGGCGGGGAGCGAAACGATTGGCTGGCTGGCGGCGGATAACTTCGTCACCCGCGAACCGCTGAGGCCCTACCAGGTTGAACTGCTCGGCCTGTACAGTACCACCGTCGGCCAACTGCTCACGCGCGTGCGGGCCGAAACCGCGCTGCGCGAGAGCGAAACCCGCTACCGCGCGCTGTTCGAAAACGCGCACGACGGTATCTTCATCATGCGCGGCAGCATCTATATCGACTGCAACGCGCGCGGCCTGGACCTCTTAGGGCTGCCCCGCAGCCAGGTGATCGGGAAAGCGCCTTACCAGCTCTCGCCGCCGCGCCAGCCGAACGGCACGAACTCGCGCGAGAAGGCGCGCGACATCATCAACCGCACGCTGGACGGCTACCCGCACACGCTCGAATGGCA
>CAZMNL010000312.1:0-4286 GCA_964567525.1 uncultured Anaerolineaceae bacterium | reverse complement strand
AATCTGCAAAGGTAGAGAGTGTTTCAAACTGCGGTGTTGTTTTTAGACGCTTACTTATTTCCGCACGCGCGCTTCCCCCCCTCTCCAACGCTTGCGCAGCAAGCGCCTCGTTCTGGAGAGGGGGCCGGGGGGTGAGGTGCATCGCAGAACGGTCTTACAGGTCCGCGCGGATATCCTCGGCCAGATGGACCGTCTGGTGGTCGGGCGAGACGCCGAGCGAGCCTTGCAGTTCGCGTTCCAGGCGGGCGTAGGTCGCCAGGGCGTCTTCTGGCTTGCCGAGATCGCGGTACAGGCCCATGATGGCGCGGGCGAGGTCTTCGCGCTGCGGGTTGGTGGCTGCCGCGCGCAGGTAGAAGCCCAGCGATTCCTGTTTGGCGTCCTGGTGGCGGTAAATTTCCGCCAGCCCGGCCAGTGCTTCAGCATAATTGCTCATCAGTTCTTCGCGGCGACGCTCAACCCAGCCCTGTTCTTTGACGGTGCTCAGGAAGGGGCCGCCGTAGATCGAAATGGCGCTGCGATAGAGCCGGATCGCTTCCTCATCAGGGGCAATTGCCGCGTTCTGCACGGACTCGGCGAATTTTATCACGTCATAATGTAAATCCAGGTCCGGCGAGATGCGGTAGAAGCCCGACCAGTAGACGGTCAGGTCGGTTTCGAGAATCTCGCTGATTTTGCGCTTGGTGACGTGGAAGACGTTGGTCGCTTCGCGCGTGCTCAACTGCGGCCAGAAGGTGGCGAAGATTTCGTCGCGCGTGGTCATGCCGCGATCCACGAAGTAGAAGAACAGCATACGCGGCAGCACCCCGTCCCAATGGTCAATGCGCCGCCCGTTGATCAGCACGCGCCCCGGACCGAGCGCGCGCACTTCGAGCACGTTCATATCCTTGTTGGCGGCGTAGTCCAGCATCATACGGTCGGGATGCGTGGGGACCAGGGCGACTTTGCCATCGAGATCGCCGTGATGCAACAGCGCCATCGGCAGCTCGCGCGTGCTCAACATCACGCGGCATCCGGGCTTGAGCTGCTGCGCCAGTTGCACAATAAAGTCATTGCATTGTGCCGGGGCTGCCAGGTCGTAGGCGTCAATGATCAGCGTGCAGTTGGTATGATTGCCGAGCATCTTGGCGATGGCGTCCGCCGCAGCGGTGAGATCGCCGGGCAGGTCGGGTGATGCGATCCCCGCCTGTTCTTCGAGGGCGCTTTGCAGCGCGGCTACCAGGTCACGGCAGGGCGTCTGGGGAACGCGCAAAGCCAGGTAGACGGCAGTTTGTTGGGGATCATCCAGCACCGGGACAAACAGGCTGTGCTGTCCGTAAAAATCGGGATGCAAAACGGCCAGGGTAACTTCTGAGGGGAGTTGTTTGAGTTGATCATGTGCAAATGCTACTGAAGTGACTTTATTCATCAGATTATATGCTCCAACCTGCAAAGGCAGGCCAAATTGGACTGCGAAAAAGCGGTCACTGTTTCTTTTGTTATAGCTATATACTGAGCGCCTTTATTGCCTGCATTATACACGTATGATGACAATAGCACAACCTATGATCCTGTTTTAAAGCAATTAATGTTTCTCAGGCTGGTGAATAAGAGAGTTGTTTTGATAATTGGTGTGAAAAAGCAAGGGCTATATGCAGATTTAGGGGAGCATCGTAGTCAGCGGTGGGTGTGGCACGATCTCAGGCGGTGCGCCGCACGGCCTCGATAATGTTGGGCAGGCGCTCGATCTTGGACAGGATGCGCGCGAGCTGCTTCACGTCGCGGATTTCCATGGTGAGTTCGAAGGTGGCGATATTCTGGCGCGTGCTGATGTTGACGTTCGACATGTTGATGCTCTCGTCGGCGATCACCGCGCCGATGTCGCGCATCAGGCCCTCGCGGTCGTAGGCCACGATCACGACCGGGACCGGGAAGTACTGCTGGCCGCCTTCCGGGGGCCAGGTGACGTTGATGATCCGTTCGGGTTCGTTGGTGTTCAACAGATTGCGGCAGTCGTGGCGGTGAACGGTGATGCCCTTGCCGCGCGTGATGAAGCCGACAATCGGGTCGCCGTAGGTCGGGTTGCAGCAGCGCGCCAGCGTGACCAGCAGCCCGTCGGCCTCGTCAATGCGCATCCCTTCCGCCTGGACACGTCCATCACGCGTGATGTTGGCTTCCAGCGGGGCTTCCGCGCCGTTATCCCGTTCGGTTTCCAGCAGTTTGAGGCTGATCTGCGCGCCTGTGACTTCGCCATAGCCGATGGCGCTCATCAGGTCTTCGGCCTTGCCGTAGCCCAACTGCACGGCGACATCATCGCGCGACATGCTGCTGCGGCCCAGTTTGCGCAGTTCGCGGTCGAGCACTTCGCGGCCTGCGGCGATAGCCTTGTCACGTTCGCGGCGCTTGAACCACTGCTTGATCTTGTTGCGGGCGCGCGTGGTGCGCACATAGCCCAGGTCGGGGTTGAGCCAGTCCAGGCTGGGGCCGCCGCGATTGGCGGTGGTGATCTCCACGCGGTCGCCGTTGCGCAGGGCGTGGTCCAGGCTGACGAGCCGCCCGTTCACTTTCGCGCCCCGGCAGCGATGCCCGACTTCGGTATGCACGTAGTAGGCGAAGTCGATAGGGGTCGCGCCTTCCGGCAGGTCGATGATGTCGCCCTTCGGGGTGAATGCGTAAATGCGGTCCGCGCTGATCTGGTCCATCATGCCCTGGACGAAACCGTCGGCGTCCTGCGCGCCGGTTTCCTGGACCTCTTCCATCATGCGCCGCAGCAGTTCCAGGCGGCGGTCGAAGGCGTCGCTGTTGGGGCTGCGGTTCTCTTTGTAGCGCCAGTGAGCGGCCACGCCGTATTCGGCCTCGTCGTGCATGCCCCAGGTGCGAATCTGGACTTCGAGCGTTTTGCCTTCGGTATCCAGCACGGCGGTGTGCAGGCTGCGGTAGTGGTTTTCTTTGGGTGACGAGATGTAGTCGTCGAATTCGCCGGGGATGGCGTGGAAGACGTTGTGAATGATGCCGAGCGCCTGGTAACACTCCGGCATGGTCCCGACGATGATCCGGATGGCGCGGATATCGTAAATCTGGTTAAAGGGCAGATTCTTACGCTCCATCTTGCGGTAGATGCTGTAGATGTGCTTGGGGCGCGCGGTGATTTCGGCGTGCAGGCTCTCACGCGCGAAGAGTTCCTGAATCTGCGCCTTGATGCGCTGGACATACGTTTCGCGGTCGGAGCGGCGCTCGTCGATCTGCGCGGCGATCTGGCGGTAGGCGTCGGGTTCCAGGTGGCGGAAGGCGAGGTCTTCCAGTTCCCATTTCATCTGCCAGATGCCCAGCCGGTTGGCAATCGGGGCAAAAATGCGCAGGGTTTCCTGCGCTTTCTGGATGCGTTTATGGGGTGGCATGTGACCGAGCGTGCGCATATTGTGCAGCCGGTCGGCGAGCTTGATGAGGATCACGCGGAAGTCGGACCCCATCGCCAGGAACATCTTACGCAGATATTCCATTTCGCGGTCGCCGGCCTTGCCGCCGTGCATCCCCTCGACGCCGGTCGGAAGCTGCTTGAGCTTGGTCACGCCGTCCACCAGTTCGGCGGTCTTTTCGTCGAACTCGTCCACCAGCATTTCGCGCGTGACGTCGGTGTCTTCGATGGTGTCATGGAGCAGGGCGGCGGCGATGGTGGTGGCGTCCATGCCCATATCGGCGAGGATTTGCGCGACGGCGATACAGTGCATGATATAGGGTTGGCCGGATTTGCGCAGTTGGCCCTCGTGGGCGATACGCGCGCGCTCATAGGCCCGTTCGATGCGCGTGCGATCCGCAATCGACAGGTGGGGCAGCGCGTGGAAAATGCCGGATATCTCGCTCACAACCTCTGCTTGCATGGTCATCGTCAGATACTTGCCTCACCAGCTAAGCCGTTAGCCATAACGCTAAATGCTTAAACCCTAAGTATAGTCATTGGCGGGGACGGCTGCAATGACTATATCTGGCACATAATCGTTTTTTAACGGTATTCCGAAGGTTGGCCCGTTCTGGTGGTTTACTGCCACCGGCCCGCGTAAGGACTAAGTAGGGGAAAAACACGCCAGGAATAGTTGGGCGACCGCACTATTTGCGATATATTCTAACATAGAAATGGGGTTGTTTGTGCAAACTCATAACGTTTTGGATAGTGATTGTGTCGGGGCGCATCGCGTGTCAGTCAGGGTGCGCCTGACGGGTTTATCAGGAGGTTCGTGTGAGCACTGTGGAAACAAATCGGCGTGCCGCTGCGGGGGTTAGCTGGACGGTAGACTGGGCGCGCACCATCATGA
>CAZMNL010000311.1:0-4287 GCA_964567525.1 uncultured Anaerolineaceae bacterium | reverse complement strand
GGGGCATGACGGCAGTCTCGCGCCTGGTGAACCGTTCCACACCGACACCATGATCGTCGTCTCGGTCAACCGCAACACCAACACGGTCAGCATGGTATCCCTGCCGCGCGACCTGTTCGTGTTCATCCCGAACTGGGGCATGGCGCGGCTCAATCTCGCGTGGGGCTACGGCGAGTCGATTGGCTGGACGGATGGCGGTTGGGGCATGATGCGCCAAACGCTGCTCTACAACTTCGGCCTGGAAACGCATTATTACGCGATGGTCGATTTTGAGGGCTTCGAGCGCATCATTGACGAGGTAGGCGGCGTGACCATCGCGGTAGACTGCCCGATCCAGGACTGGCTGTGTACCGGCGACGCCTGTACCGACGGCATCCCCGGCAACGAAACCGACGACGATTACGAACTCTACACGCTCGATGTGGGCGTCTACAACATGGACTCCGATCTCGCGCTGTGGTACGCGCGCAGCCGCAAGAATACCATCGACTTCGACCGGGGCCGCCGCCAACAGCAGCTTTTACGCGCGATCTGGGCCAGGACCAAAGACAGCGGCATGATCACCGAGCTGCCCAGCCTCTACGACCAGATGTTACAGGTTGTGGACACCAACATGCCGCTGCAAGCGATCATCCCGCTGATCCCGCTGGCGCTCAGCATCGAGCCGAACGACATCGAAAACCACTTCTTCCGCAAGAATATCGAAACGGTGGCCTGGTCCCCGGATGGCGTGACGAACGTGCAGCTTCCCCACCCGGACGGCGGCATGAACCGGCTGCTCTTCAACTTCCTGCAACCGCCCACGCAGAACCGGCTGCGCCTGGAAAACGCGCATATCGCCGTCTATAACGGCTCGCCCAACGCGGATTGGGACATCGTCGCCGCCGACCGCCTGATCTGGGAAGGTTTCGCGCCGCTGCCGATGGGACCCGCCGACTCCACCGATCACGCGGAGACGACGATCATCGACTTCACCGGCTCGACCAAAAACAGTAGCCTGGGCGAACTGATCAACCTGCTGAACATCAAACCGGAGCATGTACAGGTGCAGCCGGACCCCAACCGCACGGTCGATTACGCGATCACGCTGGGCGCGAACTATAACTCGTGCGTGGGGCGGCAGTGGGTCGCGCCGGAATAGAAGAGCATCTCACCGCAGAGGACGCGGAGCGCGCAGAGAAATGCACAGAGGTTTGCTGTCTGTCTCTCCTTTATATTTCTCCCTCTGCGGTGAAGTCTTTTCTTCGGATACGTCAACAGGGTTTGCCGCAAGGTCCCGGCTGGCGCTATAATCGCCGTCGCGCAAATTCGTAACCAACGTGGGGGGCCACGCTGCACCGTAGACCATCCGGTAAACCGTGCAATGCGGCCCTCTGTTTTTGAACGGCCAGGGCTGAAAAAAGCCTGTTCTTAACTCGCTTTTCTCTGTGTCTCTGTGGTGAAAGGTTTTTTCGCTCTCAGGGGAGAAATTACGCTATGGACTACGGACGCTTAGGCGAACGCCAACGGATACGGTTTCCCATTTTGGAGATCATCGCGTCGCTGCTGATGCTCGGCGCGATCCTGCTGGTCATGTTCGAGTTGATCGACTACAGCAGTCAGCGCGATTCGCTGCCGACCGATCTGACCGTCGCCGGGATCGCGGTCGGGGGGCTGAACGAAGTGGACGCCCAGGCCCGCTGGGAACGAATCTACGTCGATCAGCCCGTGCAGTTGCTCTACGGCAGCAGCCCGATCATGCTCTACCCCGCCGAGATCGGCTTCCGCACCAACAACGAAGCCATGCTCGCCGAAGCGCGCGCGCAGAGTACGCAGGAAAAGAACTTCTGGGCGGGCTTCTGGAATTTCCTGGAGCGCGAACCGGTCGCCGCCGTGCGCGTACCGCTGGACGCCACCTACGATCCCGGCCTGCTGCGCGCCTACTTGCAGGATATCGCCGCGCGTTACGACGCGGGGGCGGGCGATGCCCGGTTCGATACCGGCACGCTGACCTTTAACACCGGGCTGTCCGGCACGCAGTTGGACATTGACGCCGCCATCCCGCTGATCGAGCGCGCGCTGTTCAACCCGGAAGCGAGCGCGCGGCGTATCATCCTGCCGACCGTCTCCGTCGGCGCGCAGCAGCAGGATATCGACACGCTGCGCGAGGCGATCATCAGCCTGATGGGTGATATGGGCTTCAACTACAACGGCGACGATACGCTCGCCTCGATCTATATCATGGACCTGACCACCGGCGACGAAGTAAAAATCCTCGCCGACGTGCCCCACAGCGCCCGCAGCGTGATCAAGATTCCGATCATGATCAACCTGTTCCGCGAGGAACTGCTCGTCCCGTCCGGCAGCGATATCGCCTACCTGCTCACCGAGTCGATCCTGTGCAGCAACAACTCGTCTTCGAACTTCATCATGCAGTACGCGGGCGAAGGCACGAGCTTCGACGCGCTGCGCGACGGGCTGCGGCAGGTGTCCTGCACGGCGCAGGAACTCGGCGCGGAACACACCTACATCAGCGCGCCGCTGTACGTGGTGGACCGCGAATACCAGTTCGAAGCCGCCGTCTGCCGCCCGCAGACGACCGGCACGCTGCCCGGTAAAACCAACCCCGACCCCTACGCGCAGACCACCGCGCAGGATATCGGCCTGCTGCTGACCAGCATCTACGACTGCGCCAACTTCGACAGCGGCCTGCGCGCGATCTATCCCGACGACATCACGCAAAACGAGTGCCGCCAGATGATCGAGGTCATGTCCGGCAACCGCATTGATCGCCTGATCGAGTTGGGGCTGCCGCCGGCTACCAGGTTCGCGCACAAAAACGGCTGGGGCGTGGAAACCAGCGCCGACGCCGGGATCGTGTACTCGCCGGGCGGCGACTACGTGATCTCGATCTTCACCTGGGAACGTGACCTGGATGGTAACAATCTGCCCACACTGGCAAGCTGGGAACTGATCGAGGAAATCAGCCGCCTGACCTGGAACTACTTCAACCCGGACCAGCCGCTTTTACAGCGCCGCGAGCCGCTGAACCCGTTCGGCGCGATTGACTGCGTGACCGTGCGCGATCCGGCGCTGGTCAACCTGGAGAATGTGAACGAAAATCGTCTGGACGCCAACGGCGACCCGCTGCCCGATGCCTGCTACGGCGGGGCGGGCAACTGCCGCGCGTTTGATAACTGGAGCGCGGGGAATTAGAAACCTCACCCCGGACACATTCGAGTCAGGTGTGCGGTCGCCGGTCTTTGTAGGGGCGGGTTTGGAAACCCGCCCCTACAACCGGTGTAGGACTTCTACCGCGCGGTACTATCGATCACGACGCGCTAGAGAACTAAAGGATACGGAACACGTTATGCACGCTCTACACAATCGCACCTTACGCTTGCTGCTTGCCGCCGCGCTGACGGTGGCGGCGCTGTGTATCCCGCGCCTGCCGGAACCCACCGCCGCACAGGGCAGTTACGCCCAGCAGACTATCGCGGCGGTCAACGCCTACCGCGCGACTTTCGGACTCAATGCGCTGACCGCGCACCCGTCGCTGATGGCGGCGGCACAGAGCCACGTCGATTGGATGATCGAGACGGGTAATCGCGGGCATACCGGCGTGAACGGTTCCGCGCCCTGGCAGCGCGCCCAGGCCGCCGGATACCCCACCTACGGCGCGTATGTGTATGAAAACTGGGTCGGCGGTGGGAATATGCAGCCCAGTGAAGCGATTGCCTGGTGGGACTCCAGCCCGATCCACAAAAACACCCTCACGCTGGACTCCAGCTACGAGCATATCGGCATCGGCGTGGGCCAGTCGGAACGCGGGCGCATCTACGTGCTGCTGATCGGCAAACCGAGCGATCCGCCCAAACCAACGCCCGACCCGAACGCCGGACCGACTCCCACGCCCGGCCCGCCGACTCCCACGCCGTATTACGTCGCGCCGATTGTGCCCGCCGCCCCGGACGCCGAAGGCACGATCTGGCACGAGGTCGGCGAGGGCCAGACCGCCTGGGCGATTGCCGCCGTGTATGACGTGGACCTCAACGAAATGCTGGACATCAACGGCTTACAGCGGCCCGTGTACCTGTACCCCGGCGACCGGATCATCGTCAAACTGGGGCCGAACGCGACTCCGCCGCCGCGCCAGCCCACGACGCATATCGTGCAGGACGGTGAGAGCGCCTGGACCGTCGCCGCGATCTACGGCATCACGCTGGATGAACTGCTGGAAGCCAATGAACTGGTGCGCCCCGCGATCTTGCAGCCGGGCGACGAGCTGATCATCCCGCCGCCGCAGCC
>CAZMNL010000310.1:0-4307 GCA_964567525.1 uncultured Anaerolineaceae bacterium | reverse complement strand
GCGGGATCGCGGTACTGCGCTACGATAAGCGCACCCTGGTACACGGCCAGCGGATGGTCGCTGCCGGGCAGTTGACCGTCCAGGAAGAAACTATCGACGACGCGCTGGCGGCGGTCGCACTGCTGCGTACCACCGGCGAGATCGATCCCGCGCAGATCGTGATCGTGGGGCACAGCCTGGGTGGTTATCTCGCGCCGCGCATTGCCAGCCAGTCCGACGCCGTCGCGGGCCTGGTGATTATGGCCGGAAACACGCGCCCGCTCGAAGTCCTGATGATCGAACAACTCACCTATTTAAGCGGATTGACTGGTGAAATTACGCCAGAGCAGCAGGCGCAGCTTGATGCGCTGCTCCGCGAAGCCGAAGCGGTTAAGACACTGGACGCCTCCGGTGAAGGTGCGCCGGAGATGCTGTTAGGGGTCCCGGTGGCCTACTGGCTCGATCTGCGCATCTACGATCCGGCAGCAACCGCGCAAGATATCACTGTGCCCATACTGATCTTACAGGGCGAACGCGATTACCAGGTGACAATGGCTGACTTTGAAGGCTGGCGTTCCGCGTTGGCGGATCGTCACGACGTGACGTGGATCACGTATCCGGCGCTGAATCACCTGTTCGCCGCCGGAGAAGGCGCGCCATCGCCGGCTGAATACGCCGAGCCGGGGTATGTAGCCGAAGCGGTCATTCACGATATTGCGGATTGGGTTCTGTCTTTGAAATCGTAAGGCGTAGTCATCAACAACTCACAACAGGCGGCATCTTAATGCCGCAAACCGTAAAGGAGCAAAACAATGACACACAGCGGTAATGCAGGAGAAAACGGCACACAGAAGGGGACCGTTACGCTCAAACGCGGCCTGGCGCAGATGCTTAAAGGCGGCGTGATCATGGACGTGGTGACGCCCGAACATGCCCGAATCGCGGAAGAAGCCGGGGCCGTTGCCGTGATGGCGTTGGAGCGCGTCCCGGCGGACATTCGTGATCAGGGTGGTGTAGCGCGGATGAGCGATCCCGGCCTGATCGAGCGCATCATGGAAGCCGTCACCATCCCGGTGATGGCAAAAGCGCGCATTGGGCACTTTGTCGAAGCACAGATGCTCGAAGCGATTGGCGTAGACTACATCGACGAGAGCGAAGTCCTGACGCCTGCCGACGAGGAATATCACATCAACAAGCACGATTTCAACGTGCCGTTTGTGTGCGGCTGTCGCAACCTGGGCGAGGCGCTGCGCCGTATCGGAGAAGGTGCAGCGATGATCCGCACCAAGGGCGAAGCCGGAACCGGCGACGTAGTGGAAGCGGTGCGGCACGCGCGCGCCGTGCTGGGTGAAATTCGCCGCCTGACGACCATGCGCGAAGATGAGATGATGACCTATGCCAAGAACATTGGCGCGCCCTACGAACTGGTCAGGGAAACTGCCGATCTGGGCCGCCTGCCGGTTGTGAACTTCGCCGCCGGGGGCATCGCCACGCCCGCCGACGCCGCGCTGATGATGCAGTTAGGTGTAGACGGCGTATTTGTAGGATCGGGCATCTTCAAGAGTGGCGACCCCGCCCGCCGTGCGAAAGCGATTGTCGAAGCAACGACCCACTACAACGACCCGAAAATCATCGCGGAAGTCAGCCGCGATCTCGGTGAACCAATGGTGGGCATCAATGTAGGTCCAGACCAGATAATTCTTGGCAAGCGCGGGTGGTAGCTCGCTAGTTGCGCCGCCGTTGTGTGCGGTGAGATACAGCTACACCTATCACCTCTTTGTTGAGGATAACAAGTCGGCGATTGCCCATAATACGGTGTAGCATCTGATTGATCACACGGCTTTCCTGGAGCCAGAATTTCTCAAGCGTCAGGTCGGCCAATTCTTCGAGAGTTGCTTGTTGTACGGCAGTGGTCTGCTGTGCAGCAAGTGACTCTCCCTGCAAACGACTCAGTCCATTTTTCATGGTTTTTAGTTGTATCCCTATCTTTTGCAACTCCTCATCATATAGCTTCTGGATATCCTCGGTCGCGGTTAGTTGCCTGCGAATTAGCGCGCGGGCTTGGCGTTCAAGTTCTTCGATTTCCGCTCCCAGCGCGGTAATCCATTCTTGGAAACGCGGCGAATCTGGATTGGCATCCTCGAAAATGTTGGTTGTGTTTTCGTGTAGCATTTGCCGCAAATACTCATCGATATGAGCTATGATTTTGCGCTCACTCAACACCCCTCGATTATTGCATTTGGGCAATCGCGGTCTACCTTTTGACGCCGGGCATCGTAACGAACGATATTTTCCCTTGTCGATCTTGGTCGCCATAAAATGACCACATTCACCGCAAATCGCAATGCCACTCAAGCGATGGGTATAGTTCGGTACAGCTTTTCCCCGCATATGATGACGTCGGCGATCAATCTCCTGACAAACGCGATCTGCAAGTTCACCATCCCATACGGGAGGATGCGTGTTGCGGAAGATCATTGCCCCATCCGGTCCGGGTTCACTTTCGTCATAAATCCAGCGTCCGTTCTTGAACCCGTTCTTGCAATTGGCACTGTTATGATGCCGAGCCATGTGCCCCCAGAAGATAGGCTTCATGATCAGGCGATACATGAAGTTCGAGTAGTATTTCTCGCCTTGATCATTGACATGCCCATAGCGATTGAACAACTCGACCTCGATAGTATCCCAGGCAATGCCTTCGAGAACTACTGTAGCCAGGTCGTCCCATAAACGACGCTTGCTTTCATCGACTTCAAGTCGGATAGCTTTTCCCGTCTTGGCATCGCGAATGATCTTATGAGAAATCGGGATGCGACTTGAAATTGGAAGTCCGCGCTCGGCTCGTGCTGTCATTGCTTTGTCGCGCTCGGCTACAAACCGGTCAATCTCGCCGGCAGACTTATAACCATTCATCGCGATCCACATGCGATAGTTTTGCTTGTCGATCCAACCGTCCATCAGCGAATAGATGCGAGCGCCAATGCCGATTGTCTGCTCGGTGATGTAAGCATGAAGTGCTTGAGTCCGTGCGAAACGATTGCCATCCAACACAATCATCACATCGAAATCTCGTGTTTCCCAATGCCGGGTAAGCCGGTGAAATGCATCAATGCCTTTCTGAGCGGCATCTGAAGCCAGTTCGTGAAAGTCAATGTAACGTCGACTATGTCCCGGCACACGCATCACATCCACTACACGCCAACCCTCTTTCTGGGCTAACTCGCGCGAGTCAGCTTCTTGTTGGGG
Organism: uncultured Anaerolineaceae bacterium; assembly: GCA_964567525.1. Classification (GTDB taxonomy): domain Bacteria; phylum Chloroflexota; class Anaerolineae; order Aggregatilineales; family Aggregatilineaceae; genus CAYRNY01. The sequence goes on along the minus strand of CAZMNL010000310.1, from coordinate 1,082 downwards.
AAGGCTGATTTTGTCTGGTTTGTTCTGGGCGCGGGATGAAACAGCACACCAGATCAAACAACGTGTTTGGGTCATTGATCCTGCTCCGCATCCTGGTCAGGCAGAACGGCACGGTATCGCCATTCATACCCTATCGGACCATGACGCGGAATCTGTTTTGTCTCGATCAGACCATCTTCGACCAACCGCTCCAACAAAACCAAATCCCACTTATTCAGCGCCGATTTCCCGACACGTTTGGCAATGGCAGATCGGTTGATCCAGTCATCAGCCTCGCGCAATGCGTCGAGAATCTCCTGAGCTTTTGGGGTTAGTTCGTTGGAATCTGGCGGTTGCGATGTCATGTACGCACCAATCCTATACACTTGCATGTGTACCTCCTAGTATATGCTGATTGCTCGTTATGAGCAACCAATTCGATGTCACTATTCTGGCGCATCTTCACTGGATTTGTAAGCCAATCTCGCTAAATCTCGCAAAGCACGCAGATCACCTGCGAACACGGCCTCCAATTGTTGAGAAGTTAAGCGAGTCTCCTTCGGTGGAAGTGGCACAAAACTTTCTTTCAAACTGGGATGCAGTCGCTCCACAACCTCACGTGGAGTTGATGCATCAATACTTTCACTGGCATACAAATCATCGTCTTGCGATTTGTCGTGCTCTTCGTCTCGATTACTCACAGTGATACTCCTACGTGTGGGCACATGCACTCAGTGTAGCAAACTCACCTTGCTCAGAGACTGTAGGATTACGGTTTTGCGTATGTAAATCTGACAATCTTCAAGCGCAGTTTTACGGTTTTTCGGCTTTTGCTTAGCCTGGAGTTTGTTCGCTTTTGGCGCGTGTGCTCAAAGCGATACTCCTGGGTACAAATTCATGTACTCAGTGTATCAAACGGGGATCGTTCAAAATGCGGAATTTTACCGTTTTGGGGAGGGAAAATTACCGAGCTGGATGGCAAAATTACCGTTTCTTGTTTCGAAGGTTAGAAATGCCTGCAATCTACTTCAAAAAGTACCAAGAAAAACTGGCTCAACGCGGAATAGTGGGGACCTACCATCAGGTTCCGCCGTGTTGAGCCA
>CAZMNL010000309.1:0-4330 GCA_964567525.1 uncultured Anaerolineaceae bacterium | reverse complement strand
AGTAATCACCCGAAACCTATCACCCGGCGTCAATTTCTCCATATTACTGCCTTCACTGCTGCTGCCGGTTTAGCATGGAAAGCAGGCGTAGAGTGGATGAACGAACCCGCATCCGTTACCGAGACCCGTTTGCTCATGGGGACCGTTGTGAACTTGACAGTCGTTGGTGCTGATCAGACAGTGGCTCGTGGTGCGATTGTCGCATGTCTAGATCACATGCAACAGCTTGAAAATATCCTGAGTCGCTTCAAGCCGGAAAGCCAGCTTGCCCAGCTTAATCGTGCGGGCGCAGTTGAAAATGCTGATCCGGCACTGTGTACGCTTATTCGGTTGGCGAATGCTGTAAGCGAACAAAGTGCCGGTGCATTTGACATCACAATAAAACCATTGATCGATCTCTATGCACAGACCCAACAATTGAACGGAACGCTGCCCCCCGCAGATAAAATTGCAGCAGCGCAACAATGTGTGGATTATCGCCAATTACAGGTCGATAACGCAACCGTAGCATTTTTGCGGCCCAATATGGCAATTACGCTAGACGGGATCGCCAAAGGTTACATTGTCGATGAAGGAATTGCGATCCTGCGCGCGCATGGTTTGACGAATGTAATTGTGGAAGCGGGCGGCGATTTGCTCGCCGCTGGACGCAAAACGGCTAACACTCCCTGGCAGATTGGGGTGCAATCGCCACGTGCGGAACAATCTGGTTACCTTGCGCAGGTGAGTCTGGAAGATCAGGCGATTGCCACATCTGGGGATTACATGCAAACATATTCACCCGATTTCAGGCACCATCATATTATTGATCCGCGCACAGGTTATTCCAGCCCAGAACTATCAGGTGTGACCGTTTTATCGTCTAGTGCCGCACAGGCTGATGCACTCGCGACAGCAGTGATGGTACTTGGACTAGATGCTGGACAAGCGCTCATCAGAAAACTTCCCGGATGCGAAGCTTTATTTGTGACCAAAACTCTTGAGATTGTAACGACATCGGGATTTTACGCCTGATCAGAATTTTGATCTATATATGTCTTATGCACGTTTGCTAATCCGAAAAAACAGGCCTGTAGTTGCTACTTTCGCCATTCTGCGTTGTTTACCGATTGCGTGAAAAGCGGAATCAATTGATTGGTGTTGATAGCGAAATGTCTAGGATTACTCGGAGTAAGCCAAATTGGCGGTCAGTGAATGTAATCGTAGAAAGTCTTAAAAATCGATTTCGAAAAAATACGGCTTGCTCACCAAATTAAGGCGTGAAGCAAGCCGTGCCCCTTAGTGCCCCATAGGGTCTTACGACCCACAAAACGGTCCAGCCTTGATTTCGGTCGCAGAAGCCGTTTCGCAGCTCCTCGAAAAACTCAACTTACAACCCTCGCCGCCTGATCCAACTCTCGCCACTCGTGAACGCAATATCATTATTCGTGCTCGATATGCTGCTGGAGTCTCGCAGGTTGAGCTTGCGAGGCAGTTCGGTATTTCGTACCAACGCGTGCATCAGATTGTGCATGGGAAGAGAAAGTAGATCGTCCAGTGTCATTGAAAGAACATGGGGCGTGTCCATCTTGGCGCGCTCCTGACTCTATTCACACAGCGGCGTGATGCGGTACTGCGCGCGCTCCTCGCAGGTGAAGTCACGGGTATAGCGGTTCTCGTGCACCCAGGTCAGCAGTTCATCGAGCGGCCAATCCGCGACCTGCCATTCGATGACCGTGCCGCTGTACGACGTGGAATAAGCGGTTTGCTCGTCCGGGCTGAAAACCAGTTCCCAGACGGCGTCGGGATGCCCGGCATAGCGCCGCACTTCCTGCCCGCTGGCATAATGCCACAGGACGACAGCGCCCGCCGGATCGCCGGTCATGAGGTACCGCCAGCCGGCGCTATGATCAAAGGAAAAGACCGCGATCCGCGTCTCGCCAAAGGTGCGAACAACCTCTCCAGTATGGATGTTCAGCACATGCAGTCCACCACCACCCCCCACGATAATTGTATCGGCGTCGGGACCCCAGATAACCTTAACCGAAGCATAGGGAAGCTCGCGAATCACCTGGCCGGTTTGCACGTCCGACAGCGTGACATGGTCGCTGTAACCCCCATGCGTTGTAACCACCTGGTTGCCGTCGGGACTGAGAGCAATTGCGTATACGACCCGATCAATATCAAAGCGGCGGATCAGTTCACCGGTTGCCACATCCCACAGCAGCAGTTCCCCGCGTCCCTCATCTTCTTTGGGCCACGACGGTCCATAGGCGAACGAGCCGGTGAACAGCCACTTGCCATCCGGGCTAAAGAGGTGACTACGCAGGCCATAGTGATGCCCTTCAAAACGCCGGATTTCCGTCCCGGTTGCGACATCCACCAGCGCGAGCACGATCTCGCCTGTGCCGCCAAACCAGTCGCTCGAAGCCAGCAGCACCGATTTGCCATCAGGGGTGAAGCCAAGCTCGGATACCCCGCTGGCAAGGTTGTCATATTGCCGTGTGATCGCACCGGTAGATAAATCCCACCAGGTCGCCGTGCTTCCCGTCACGCCACCGGTGATCATTGTGCGTCCGTCCGGGCTGACAGCCAGCCCATACTGGGGTACTTCCAGACTGAACCGGCGTCGTTCGCCACCGAACGGCATCCCGATCACCCGCAGGCAGCCCGCCTGATGTCCCAGCAGAATCTGCTGCCCGTCGGGACTGATCGCCAGCGAGGCAATCCCGTTGAAACGTTCATTCTCGACGCGGAAAAAACCGGTATCCCAGAAATCAAGTTTCCAGAGCCACAGGGCACCCACAAAAGGAAGCAGCGCGGTGTGTCCATCGGGGCTGACCGCGATCTGGGGTAGTTTGTCCGCGATCGCACTTTCATGCAGGGCCTCACCCGTTTCAAGGTCCCACTCCCGCAAGTACAAATCCTGGGTCGAGGTGAGCAGCGTCACCTGGGAAGCGCTCGCCTGTCTGAACGCGAGCGCTTCGACCGAGCCGCCCTCGGCGACAAAGCTGGACAGGTTTTCGCCACTGGCCGTATCCCATACGATCACTGTGCCGCCGGCATACCCGGCAGCGAGCATCCCGCCGTCCCGACTAAGACTGATGCTGTTGGGCGGTCCTGTTTCGGCATCAGACGGGGGCGTCCACTGGTGCAGCACTTCCCCGGTGATCACGTCCCAGGCCAGCACTGGCTCGTCATCTGCACGGGTATAAGCAATGCGGCCATCGGGGCTGATCACCAGGTGCGTGATTGCACCCGTATGCTGCTCAAAGCGGCGGACTTCTTCGTGGGTGGCTGCGTCCCACGTCACCACGACGCCGTCATCGCCCGCCGACAAAAACGCACTACCATCGGGGAGAAAGCTTACGGCACGCACCCAGCCCGCGTGACCTTCGATGCGCCATAATCCGCGCCCGGTTTCCAGGTTCCAGAGCGCCAACTCACCTTTGCTACACTGATCTTGTTCCAGAACGGCACAGCTTCCATGCAGCGCCAACGATGAATCAGGGCTGAAGGCTGTGGCGGTGATCCTGTTTCCCGTGTCTTGCAGGATCGCGCGCGTGCCCGCGCTCCAGGCGACGGTTTGCAGGGCGCGCACAGCTTCAGGCGGCGGCGAAGCAATACTCACCGCTTCAAGGGCCAGGGCCAACGCCAGGCTCCCGCCCTGACTTTCGTTCGTATCGACCGCTGCACTCGCCAGCACCAGGCTGTGGTTGATGTCCGCCTCACGTTCGGCTTGTTCGCGCGCATCCTGGGCGCGGCGTTCGCGGTCCAGGGCAAACACGGACAGCAGCACGGCAGCGACCAGAAAGACGCCCAACCCCGCCACCAGGGTGCGCAGCCGGTTCGCGGCGCGTCGTTGGGATGCCGCCGCCTGACGGGCCGATTCCGCCGCTTGCTGTGCCAGTGCCAGTTCACGCGCCTGTCGCTCGCGCTCGGTTTCTTCTTGCTGGCGCTGCGCGGCGCTGCTGGCATCGAGAAATGCGCGCTCATCCGGCGTCAGTGCGAGCCTGGTATCAGCGGCCCAGACAGCGAACTGCTCCAGACGCGAACCGCGCAGCAGGTAGCTGGCTTCCTGTCCTGCATTCAACCAGTCGGCAACCGCCAACGCCAGCAGGCGTTGCTGGCGGATGTCGTGGCGGCTCGCATCCAACCATATCCGCAGATGCTGCCATTCGCGCAAAATGGCTTCGTGGGCCACTTCGACCAGCGGCGCTCGTGTGGCCGGATCGTGATCAAGGGTCAGCAACCGGTAGGCGGTGTAGGTATCGATCACCTCATCCATCAGGTTGGTGTCCGGCGCGACGGCCAGCAGCTCAGCGCGTGAAACCCGCCGCCGCGTATCCTC
>CAZMNL010000308.1:0-4333 GCA_964567525.1 uncultured Anaerolineaceae bacterium | reverse complement strand
GTCCAGCAGGTGTATAGCCCGGCGGTTTGACCGTCGGGTGTAGGGCGATGACCGCACATTTTCATACCTTCGTGGTGCCGCGCAGCGGCATGGGTAGCTCCTTCAAGATAACGGTAAGCTGTTGGCGGTTCACTTTGCCTCACCCCCGATGCGTGTATCAGGCTGATCCAGGAAATAAATCACCCAAATGCGTTGGCCTTTGCTCCCCTTCCCTGAGGGAAGGGGTTGTGGGGGATGGGGTAATTATTTTCTTGGCGTAGCCTCAGGCCCTACTTATTCGGAACCGCCGCGTATCCGTCGCCTTTTTCCTTGGTGACGATTTGCTGGTTTCCGTTAGTCTTCAGCGATTGTTCGGCCATTTCCAGCGTTTTGACGATCTGCAAGCCGTCCCACCCGCTGCTTTGCGGGGGCGTGCGGTTGACAATCGAGTCGATGAAGTGCTTGCATTCCACGCGCAGCGGTTCGGTGAACTTGATGTGTGGGATCACGATGTCGCCGAAACGGTAGCTCAGTTGGAAGTCGGCGAAGGTATCCGTATACGGTGGTTTTTCGACGCCCTTGTCGTAGATGCGAATCTTTTCCAGCGGCTCCACGTCGTCATAAACCAGCATCTTCTGGCTGCCGACAATCGTAATCCGCCGCACCTTGCATGGATCGATCCAGCTCACGTGGACGTGGCCCATCACGCCATTTTCGAATTGCAGATAGAGATACGCCACGTCCTGCACATCGGGCAAAATGCAGGACGCGCCGCGCGCGTTGACCTCGACCGGTTCGCAGTCGAGCAGGTAACGCAGGATCGAGATATCATGCGGAGCCAGGTCCCACAACACGTTGAGGCCATCCTGGAACAAGCCCAGGTTGACGCGCACGGTGTCGATATAATAGACCGTGCCCAGTTCGCCGCTGTCGATGATTTCTTTGATTGCGCGCACCGCCGGGTTATATTCGAAGGTGTGCCCGACCATCAGCGTCAGTTCGCGCTCGTCGGCGAACTCACATAACGCCTGTCCATCCGCCGAGTTGAGCGTGAACGGTTTCTCGACAAAGACGTGCAGATCGTGTTCCATGCACTCGCGTGCCAGCTTGTAATGTGTCAGGGGCGGGGTGGCGATGACCACCGCGTCAAGCCCCATAGTGAAAATCTGCCGGTAGTCTGTGGTGGTTGTGATGCTCGGATAGCGCTTCTGGATGGCGTCGAGACGCTTTTCGTCGAGGTCAGCGACGACCACGACGGTTGCTTCGGGCAGTTCGACAAAGTTACGAATCAGGTTCGGTCCCCAGTAGCCTGCCCCGATCACGCCGATCTTTAGTGGTTCCATGATTTTTCTCCTCAACTAGCGGTACACCCAATAAAGCCGAATAGAATCCGCTGCTTTCCTATGGACAACTAATCGTGATACTTTCTCCGGTCCGGTGGATCTGCGCGAGATTGGCAGTGGCAAATTCATCATTTGCCGCCTGTGTGCGCTGTTTCCACCAACGGGCGACATCGCCTGGAAGCGCGTGCCAGTAGTCGTTACGCTGGCGCATGGTCTCTAAGAACGCGATGAAAAGCTGCTGTGTGTTGTCATCCAACAAATAATCAGGATGCACATTGATCAGTGCCATGCCGTGATATTGTTGGATGAAGTCAACTTTGTCCAGCCAGAGCTGCGGTGTGGTATGTTTGAGTACGGTGGCGAGCGTGTAATCTTGCGCCAGCGTATACGGTAATTCAACAAACCGTCCAATCATGAACGGCCAGAGCGCCATCGTTCCCCCGGCAATGGGTTCGTAAGGATCGGTATCGAAAAACGAAAGATCGTATTCGATATCGAGTTCTTGCATCCATTCGGGGTGGCGCAGTGTACTCGGCGAACGAAAACCAGCGGCCTTGAAACGCTTGAGATATTCGTTAATGCGGGCGGCGCGTTCGGTGAAGGTCTGGTACGAACTGAACAGGTACCCGTCGTGCCGCAGGCCGTGTACCCCGACCTCAAAACCGCGCGTGTGCAGTTCGTCGATCAGTGCGTCATCCTGTTCGTAACGTTCCGGCACGAAATTGAACATCGAGCGGAAACCGTGCGCTTCAACCCAGTCGGCTACGGTGCGCACATGGTCGCGGCCTACAGCGGTTTCGACATCGTGCGTGATCACGAATGCAAAGCGTTTTTTCTGCGGCCAGAAGTTCACAAACGGCACGGTTTCGCGGTCTAGCAGCAGCAGCAGTTGACGTATGAGTTCCCACTGAAAGCGGGCGAAACGTGGTTCGATAGGCCACTGCAACTGGGACGCCTGCTGATCCGTACCGCTGAGAAACTGGCGCAGCGCCTTGACGACGGGGCGCGGGATCAGCGGCTTCAGCCGGTAATATACGCGCCTGGAAGTTTTCAGCCGCCAGTGATCCGGGCCGAACTGTCCTTCACCTAACACCAGCGCAAGCATGGTATCCAGGTCGGCCCAGTCCTGCGGCAGCCCCAGCACGGGTTTGGCATTCTGGGCCGCTTGCTGCCACACGTCGGGTGCAATATCCAGGCGGCACTGCCAGAATTGCGCCGGGGTGTTGGTGCTCCACAGATTACTCGTCATGCGCTTTTGTACGCATCCTTTAAAACTTAATGCCAGAGTTAGATGATTTATGAGTTCAGTATGCTATCAGCCAAAAACTGTGGCTGAGCAATCTCTACTACAATATCATTTTATGTCGTTGACCTTTCGGACACATTGCAAACAGGCAAGAGAAACTAACAATGAAATTACATTTTTTGTTCTGTTGAAATCGCTGTTAATTTTGTGTGCGGTAGGGTGATAGAAATAACGCGCCCATTTTCGTTTGTGATCGATGCCGTGATCGGCCCCGAACCGGGAATGTACCCGCGCAATGTTGACTGGGCGTGTTTCAAATCCGGGGCGAAAAATCTTACCACAGAGCACACAGAGAAGGTTTCTTGAGGAAAAAGCAGAGAAAAGCGGGGGGCAAACGGCCCGCCACGCCTGCCCGTTGTCTCTCTCTTCACTTTTCTTTTGTTGCTCTGTGCGCTCTGTGTCCTCTGTGGTCAATTGCCTTTTTGCCCCCAATCTGGAATGCACCCATGTTGACTCTGTGCGTGAGATGCCCCTATACTGTTAGGTAAGCGGCCCGGCGTGGGCTGCATGGATTTCGTCGTTTTAGTGAGGAGGGAGCTATGGTTTACCATCCGGTCGTCGTGACGCTCCCCTATTGGCAGCCAGGAGGTGCTGACTGAATAAGTCAGACCCGCTTCATTGCGTTCCTGCGCTGCATGGGTTTAAAGGTCAAAGCAGTGAGGAACACACATTGAGCGAACAACTTGAAGGTCTGGTCATCCGTACCCAAAGCGGTTTTTTCACCGTCGATACCCCCGCAGGCCCCATTATTTGCCAGCTACGGGGCAAACTCAAAGAGGAATACAAAGATACCGATCTGGTCGCCATCGGGGACCGGGTCACGATTGAGCGGCTGCCGATTGAGGCCGATACCGTCGGCGGCGTGATTCTGCATGTAGCGGAGCGCGAGCGCGTCCTGTCGCGCGTGGCCCCGCGCTCGGCAGTGGGCACGTCCGCCGAGCGCGAGCAGGTGATCATTGCCAACCCCGACCAGGCGATCTTCGTCTTTGCCGCCGCACAGCCGGACCCGCGCCCGCGCGTGCTGGATCGCTTTCTGGTTGCCGCAGAAAAAGCACACATCCCGGATATTTTCATCTGCGTGAACAAGATCGACCTGCTCGGCGATGATATCGAACAGAATATCGCGCAGTCGCGCGCGGTCTTTGGCATGTACGAGCAGATCGACTATTCGGTGCTGTACGTCAGCGCCAAAGAAGACCTGCATATCGCTGCGCTGCGAGAGCGTTTGACGGGCAAAATCTCGGTCTTTACCGGGCCTTCGGGCGTGGGTAAAACCAGCCTGCTGAACGCCATCGAGCCGGACCTGGGCCGCCGGGTGAACGCGGTCAGCCAGGTCACTTCAAAGGGCCGCCACACCACGCGCTACAGCGAACTGATCCCGCTGGGCGACGGCGGTTATATCGCTGATACGCCCGGTATCCGCACGCTCTCGCCCTGGGACGTGGAGCCGGAGGAACTCGACGCCTACTTCGTCGAGATCGCGCGCTATGTGCCGGAATGCCGCTTCCCTGACTGCACGCACACGCACGAACCCGGCTGCGCGGTGCAAGCCGCGCTCGAACGCGGCGATATCGCGGCGGAGCGCTTCGACAGCTATTTGCGGCTGCGCGAGGCGCTGGAAGAGGAATACGTGTATTAGGTAAGCGGTAAGCTTTAAGCTGTAAGCGAAAGGCAGAAAGCGACCGTAGGCCGTGTCATCTCACAT
>CAZMNL010000307.1:0-4345 GCA_964567525.1 uncultured Anaerolineaceae bacterium | reverse complement strand
TCGCCCGGCTTGTCGGCGGACAGCGGTTGGACGTGGAATTGGATGTCGGGCGCGACCAGGTCCGGGTTGGTGCGCGCTTCCTCGGCGATCTCGCACATCGCGTCAATGAAGCGGTCGCATTCCTCGCGGCTTTCGGTTTCCGTCGGCTCGATCAGCAGCGCCTCCGGCACGATCAGCGGGAAGTAGTTCGTCGGCGGGTGGAAGCCGTAGTCCATCAGGCGCTTGGAGATATCCAGCGCGTGGATACCTTCCGCGTCCGAAAGATGCCCCTCGCACACGAACTCATGCCCGCACAGCCGCTTAAACGGCACGTGGAAGGTGTCATCCAGCGCGGACCGGATGTAGTTGGCGTTCAGCACGGCGTGATCGGTGATCGCGCGCAAGCCCCCCGCCCCGTGAATCATGATGTAGCTGTAGGCGCGGATCAGCATCCCGAAATTGCCGTGATACGCCTTGAGACGCCCGATGCTGTGTTCCGGCATGACGAAGCCGTACAGCGGCGGCTCGTCGTCGTCGCCCGGCTCGATCACATCCACCACCGGCCCCGGCAGGAACGGGCGCAGCTTCTCATTGCAGGCCACCGGACCGCTGCCCGGACCGCCGCCGCCGTGCGGCGTGCTGAAGGTCTTGTGCAGGTTGTAGTGCATCACGTCGAAGCCCATTTCGCCGGGTTTGGCAATGCCCAGCATGGCGTTCATGTTCGCGCCGTCCATGTACATCAGGCCGCCGCAGCCGTGAATGATCTCGACGATCTCTTCGATGTGTTCCTCAAACACGCCGAGCGTGTTCGGGACCGTGATCATCATGCCCGCCATATCGTCACCGCAGACCGCGCGCAGCGCGTCCAGGTCCACGTCGCCGTTCGGATCGGAGGGGATCTCGACCACCTCAAACCCGGCCATCGCGGAGGTGGCGGGGTTGGTGCCATGCGCGCTGTCCGGCACGATGATCTTGGTGCGGTGTTCGTCGCCGTTCGCCACGTGATACGCGCGGATCATCAGAATCCCGGCGAACTCGCCCTGCGCACCGGCGGCAGGCTGCAAGCTGACGCCCGTCATGCCGCTGATCTCGCCCAGCCACTTCTGCAAGTCGTACATCAGCGCCAGCGCGCCCTGCGCGGATTCGGGGTCTTGCAGCGGGTGCGCCAGCGCAAAACCCGCCAGCCGCGCCATGTCTTCGTTCAGGCGCGGGTTGTACTTCATCGTACATGATCCCAGCGGGTAGAAGCCCTTGTCAATCGCGTAGTTGAGCTGGCTCAGCCGCGTGAAGTGGCGCACCACGTCCAACTCGCTGACTTCCGGCAGGTCCAGGTCATCGCGCATCAGGTCGCCGGGCAGTTCGGCCTGCGGCACGTCCGGCGCGGGCAGGTTGACGCCCTCGCGGCCCGGCGATCCCAGGTCGTAGATCAACGGCTCCAGCGGTTTTGGCGCGCCGTTGGTTTGGGTTTTCAGTTCGGTCATATCAAATTCCTCTAAAAATAGCTGTAAGCTATAAGCGATTAGCTAAAAGCAAAAAACCGTTTCCCCAAGTGTTTACGCTTTCAGATCAGGCGTACATCATGTGCGTTTTCGTAGGGGCGTATTTGATGCTCTTTAAGAAAATAGTCGGGGACGTTCGCCGGAAAGTCCCCCTCTCCATAGTTGCGCCGAGCGTTCAGCGAGGCGGAACGTCTCGGATGGAGAGGGGGATTTAGGGGGTGAGGCCGTTCGGCGCAAGGCCCTATCCCGATCATATTCTTAATATGCATCAATACACCCCTACCACATCCCCGGCTGTTTCCTGATCACGACAAACGCGCCCGTGAGGCTACTCCACATCCAACGCCAACGGCGCTTTTCTGATCTCGCGCAGGGCCTCGACCAGCGTATCGATCTCCATGCGCGTCACGGTTTCGGTCACAGCGAGAAGCATCTGGTTCTCGCGCCCCTCGTAATCCTGGCTCAGGTCGTAGCCGCCGATGATGCCCCAATCGGTGAGCAGCACGCGGTTGATCTCGGCGACCGGCATCGGGCAGGTGACGACGAATTCCTTGAAGAACGGTTTGCTCAGGTCCACGCTGTAACCGTCCAGCGCGTCGATCTGCTGCGCGGCATAGTGCGCCTTGTGGTAGCACAACTCGGCGACCTTGCGCAGCCCTTGCTTGCCCATCACACTGAGATAGACCGATGCCGCCGTCGCCATCAAGCCCTGGTTGGTGCAGATGTTGCTGGTCGCTTTCTCGCGGCGGATATCCTGCTCGCGGGGGCGCAGCGTCATCACGAAGGCTTTGCGCCCGTGCTTATCAACGGTTTCACCGATCACGCGGCCCGCGATCTTGCGGACCAGGCTCAAGCGCGTGGCGAAGAATCCCAGGTACGGCCCGCCGAAGCTCATCGGGATGCCGAGCGGCTGCCCTTCCCCGACGACGATATCCGCGCCCAGGCTGCCGGGCGTCTTGAACATGCCGAGCGCAATCGGATCAACCACCATGCACAACAGCGCCTTGTGCGCGTGTACGGCGTCCGCCAGTGCGGTGAGTTCGTCGATCTGCCCGAAGAAGTTCGGGTACTGCACGACCAGCAGCGCGGTATCCTCGTCCAGCATATCGACGAGATCGGGGATCGTGGCGCTGCCCTTGTCGCCCACAAACTTGATGCCGCTGTTCTGGTGATAGGTGCGCGCCACCGCGCGGAACTGCGGGTGTACCGAGGGCGAGAGAATCACCTTCTTGCGCTTGCCCCGGAAGTGTACGTCGGCCATCGTGACGGCTTCCGCGAGCGAGGTCGCGCCGTCGTAGTGGCTGGCGTTAGCCGCTTCCATGCCGGTCAGCACGCACATCATGCTCTGGTACTCAAAGATCGCTTGCAGCGTGCCCTGGCTGAGTTCCGGCTGGTACGGGGTATAGGCGGTGAAAAATTCCCCGCGCCGGATGATGTGATCCACCACGCTGGGGATAAAGTGGTGATAGACGCCCGCGCCGAGAAAGATCGAATATTCGTGTGCCCCGGCGTTGGCGCTCGCCAGCGCGCTCACGCTCCAGTTGACCTCCATCTCGCTGAGGCCCTCCGGCAGGTTGAGCGTGGGGAAGCGCACGTCTTCCGGCACGGCGTCGAACAGGTCATCCAGAGATTCAACGCCAATCGCGCGCAGCATTTCGGCGCGGTCGGCGTCCGTGTGTGGAATATAGGTCATGTAAAAACTCCCAGTAAATAGCAGTTAAGCTGTAAGCCGTAAGCGATAAGCAATAAGCGATTAGCGATTAGCGATTAGCCCGCGCGTACACAAACGATGGCGCGACCTGTAGGGGCGGGTTTGGAAACCCGCCCAGATCATTTCGCGCCCGGTCGCATCCCGGAGAGTGAGGTTTACCCCTCGCGCTCTTCGCAGTGCTTGGCGTAAGCGGCGGCGTCCAGCAGCCCGTCGAGTTCGCCCGCGTCGTCAAGCTTGATCTCGATCAGCCAGCCCGCGCCATAGGGATCGCTGTTGATCAGTTCCGGCTCGTCTTCGAGCGCGGTGTTCTTGGCGACAACTTCGCCGCTGGCGGGCGCGTACACGTCCGAGGCGGCCTTGACGCTCTCGACGGTCGAGAACGATTCGCCCTTCTTCACCGCGTCGCCCGCGTCCACGCTGTCCAGGTCCACGAAGACGATATCGGAAAGCTGGTCCTGCGCGTAGTCGGTCAGGCCGATCCGGGCGGTGTCGCCATCCACCCGGATCCATTCGTCATTTTCGGTATATTTCAGGTTTTCGGGAGTGTTCCAGGCCATGCGTCAAACATCCTTTCTTCTGCGGCGTGCCCTAACCCGGCACGCTCAAACATTCTTGCCCAGAGTGTAGCATCAAAACAAAAAGGCAAACAGCGCTAAAAACGGACTGTTTGCCCCTGTCATTCGGCCTGAGAGATTCGCCCGGCCCCGGCACGAGTCCGGCGCGGGATTGCCCCGTCGGCGCGTGAAACGGGCCTGAGCCGCGCGCACGCTTTCCAGAGGTGATTTGCCCCCGGCGGGTACCTTGGACCTGAGAGTTTCACGGTCGGGCGTCAGTCCGGCCCGGTGCGCTTGCCCCTTCGGTGGCGTGTGGGCGGGCGGCCCGCACGCGCTCTCCCCGCAGGTGGTTACGTTGTGCGCATAATTGTAGCAGCACGCGCGCAAAAAGAACAGCGCGCGCAAAAAGGAAAAGGTGAAAAAGCGGTAAGCGGTAAGCGATTAGCGGTGAGCCAAATGCAACCCATGACCGTATGCGAGAACACCGGGCGAGGCCGGTCATCGTCTGGGACTCATGCTAACAGCTTAAAGCTAACCGCTAATCGCTTTCTTATTTTTCCCGCGCGGGGCTTTGCACTATACTGAACATGCGCCGACACACC
>CAZMNL010000306.1:0-4363 GCA_964567525.1 uncultured Anaerolineaceae bacterium | reverse complement strand
GGCGGCGCGTCGTGCGTGATCTGTACGGACGGTGCGCCGCTTTCCAGCCGCGCGAGTTCATGCACCAGGATGCGGCGCAGCGTCGCAATCGCGGTCGCGTAGGTCGGTTCCGCGCCGGTATAGCTCAGGCGGCCCGCGCCGAGGGTGCGGCCCTCAAAGCGCGGGGTGTCGCTGGCGTAGTGCAGGAAGCCGATATCAAACGGCGCGATGTACAGGTTCACGATCTCGTTGACCGGGTGGCGCTGGGCGCGCACCATCTCGTAGATCGCGCTCAGGTACGGCCCGGCTTCCATCTCGACAATCGAGTAGCCCTCGCGGTAGAACACGTCCATATACTGCGCGTTCTGTAAAAAAGTGCCGTGTACGGTGACGGCTTTCTGGTTGTCCAGCACGCTGCTGCTGGTCAGGTAGGGCAGCAGGTCGGCGGCGCTGAAACAGTTGCCGAACAGGTACGAGTTTTCGCTGTGTTCGTCGTAGATCACGTTGGCGATCATCACGTCGCCGACGCGCGCGTTGAGCGTGGCGGCTTTGCCGATCACGTAAATGCCCTGCATCCGCGTGACATACTGGCTGATCTTCGCCAGCACGTGATAGGCCGCCATGCCCAGCGGGTAGTCGATGTTGATGATCAGCGCGTCGCTGTCTTTCAGCCGGGCGAGCCGGTCGCGGTCGGCGCATATCAGGCGCGTGTCGGCGCGGTCGAAGTCGATCTTGTTGAGTTCGAACACCTGCGTCTCGATATCGAACCCGTGCAGGCTGGGAACGCGCGTGATGCCTGCCTCGGCTTCGGCGGCCAGCAGGCGTTCGCTCACGCCCGGTTGCATGGCATAACGCCGCAGCGCGTAATACAGGAAGTTGTTTTTGTTGTTGAGTTCTTCGCGCACGCGCACGTAACCGTATTCGGCGGTCAGGCCGGGATCGCCCGCCTGCTCGACAAACTCGAAGATGCGGTCTTTTTCCTGCAAGGCGAAGCCGCTGACCACGTTGGGCAGCGCGTGAATATTGCTGGACACGAAATACACCGGGCGCTCTTCGACTTCGGCCTGGGACTGCTGGCGCACGTTGGCCCACCAGCTTGAGGTCGCGCGCTGGTAGTTGATATACGTGCCCGCCAGCAGCCGCACAGAAAGCTGTTTGCGCTGTGCGGCGATGCGCTTCAGCGTGGGGATCATGTGCTGGCCCAGGCCGTCTTGCAGGCGGCTGAGATCGTCGGCGTTGATGCCGAGCATTCGCGCCAGGTCGGAGGTGCGGCCCAGGGTCGCGTCGGCACTGTAGGCGGCGAGCGTGGCCTGCGCGCTGACGTTTTGCAGCAGGGTGTGCAGCTTGTTCCACTCCAACTGGTACGTGACCAGCGTGGGGATGATATCGTCGATATCCGAGCGGCTGGCGATATATACACCCAGGATATCCTGACCGTCAAAGACCATGCGGCGGCGGCGGGCGGCGGCGGTCACGCCGTGCCACTGCTCGACATTCGCATACCCGTGCTCGTGAAAAACCCGGTCGGTCTGGCCGAGCACCACGAGGTTGACATCTGCCATGCACAGCGGCAGGCGCATCACGGCGTAAAACAGGGCGCTGGCGTCCGGTGTGGGCTGGCGTCCGTTTTTGTGCAGCGAGGAATTCATCGCCAGGTGCGCTTCGATCAGCGCGTCCAACTGCACGGCGTCACTGGAGCGCAGCAGCGAATAGTACGTGCGGATATAGAGGGCGATCTCTTCACTGCCGGTTTTCGGTACAGTTCGATCCATGATGATCTGGTTCTCCGTTTGGGTGATGGGCGGTTCAATCCCAGGTGGCGGCGGGCAGCGTGAAACTGAACGTGCTGCCCTCGCCGACGGTGCTTTCGACCGCGACACTGCCACCGAGTTTATGCACGATGCGCTGCACAATCGACAGGCCCAGCCCGTGCCCCTCGACCTTACGATCCGAGAGCCGCGTGAAGGGGATGAACACGCGCTGCTGCTGTTCCGGGGTCAGGCCGGGGCCGTTATCGCGCACCCAGAAGCGTATCACGCCGTTATGGGAGTCGGTTGCGCCGAGTTCGACGACCGGGGGGCGGCCCCCGTATTTTAGCGCGTTGCTGACGTAATTGATCCAGACCTGTTCCACCCAGGGCGCGTATCCCAGCGCCGGGGGCCACGTGTCCGGCGTGGTGATCGTGCCGCCGGTTTCCGCGATCAGCGCTTCCAGGCGTGTGATGACTTCGCGCACAATCGGCTGCATATCCAGCGGGCCGGTTTGGGCTTCTTTGGTTTTGCGCACGCCGGCCAGCAGCAGCAGCGCGTCAATGATCGCCACCATTTTATCGGCGTTTTTCTGTACGCGCGCGATGTGCTGGCGGATTTGTGGGTCGGTGCTGGCGTCCTGGTCGGAGATCATGATCAGGTCCATGTAGCCGATGATCAGGCCCAGCGGGTTTTTCAGGTCGTGCGCGACGGTATCGGCGAAGGCGTCCAGTTCGCTGACGAGGCGTTCGAGTTCTTCATAGGCGCGCGCGTTGTCCAGCGCGACGGCGATCCGCGCCGCCAGCAGTTTGACAAAGTTG
Organism: uncultured Anaerolineaceae bacterium; assembly: GCA_964567525.1. Taxonomy (GTDB): domain Bacteria; phylum Chloroflexota; class Anaerolineae; order Aggregatilineales; family Aggregatilineaceae; genus CAYRNY01. The sequence continues at coordinate 1,815 of CAZMNL010000306.1, read as the reverse complement.
AACGTGTCTTCGTCGAACTGCCGGGCGTCGTTGGTTTCCAGGCTCAGCACGCCGACAAAACGCACGCCGGACATCAGCGGCAGCGTCATCTGCGCGACGGTGTCCGGCACGACCGCCGCGTAATCGGGGTCGGTGCGGACATCCTGGAGCAGCACGGCCTGGTGATCGCGCATCACGCGCGCGGTGATGCCGTCGTGCAGGGGCATTTTGCTGCCGATGGCGCGGGCATAGGCTCCGGTGGCGTGGGCGAGGCGCACAGTGTCGTCGCGTGCGATACCGATCAGGCCGTGAGTCGCGCCGCTGAGCTGTACGGCGGCATTGAGCGCGATCCGCACCACGTAATCGACTTCCATCTTGCCGGTCAGTTCGTAGTCCACCTGCTGCAAGACGGTCAGGCGATCCAGCGCGGCCTGCATTCGCGCGGTACGGGCAGTGACGCGCTCTTCCAACGCCTCGTTGAGCATGGCATTGGCGATGCTGACGGCGGCCTGGCTGGCGAAATAGCGCATCCGGCGCAGGTCTTGCCGGTCGAATGCGCCCTTACCGGACCGGTTTTCGATATACAGCGCGCCGAGTACGTGCCCGTGCGCGATCAGCGGCAGGCACAGGATCGAGTGAATGCGCAGCGCGTGTACGCTGGCCGCGCTCTGCAAACGCTCGTCAACCTGCGCATCGGCGCTGAGGATCGGCTCACCAGTTTTGAGCACCTGCCACAGGATCGACTCGCTGATCTGCGCCTGCGGATCGCCGGGATCGGTATGGTCCCGGCTGAACTGCACGCGGAAATCCAGCGAGCCGTCATCGTTGAGCAGCACCAGGTAGCCGTATTCCGCGCCAATGAGGTCGAGCGCTTGCTGGGTGGCATAGGCCAGCAGGGGATCGAGTGTGCGCGTTTCGGCCATCTGGCGCGTGACATCCAGCAGGGTTTCCCAGTCTTTTTCCGGAACAACCATGCACATCCCTCCTCGCAGTGATGCCCTGCATCAATCCTACACTGGAATCAGTTCAAAGACGATTCCTAACGTGATGCACAAAACCAGCAGTGTGATGATCACGACCAGGAAGACCAGCCGCCGCCGCTGGGCGAGATGCGGTTGGCGCGGGGGGCGCGGCTGTGGGCGCGGGACGGGCGTCACGGCACGGAGCAAACTCATGGCGGGCGGCAGAGCGTCCAGCAGGGCGCGCAGCACGGTGTCGTAGTCCTGGTTACTGTCGATGATGGTGGCGTCCTGCGCATAACGCGGCAGGTCGCCGGGCGTGTGTTGGAGCACGAAAAAGGGCTTGTTGCCGCGCAGTGCCAGCACACCTTCGTGCCGCGTGCCGGTGCGCCGCCCTTCTTCCGGCGAGAGGATCATGATCAGCGCGCCGGAGATGCGAATCGCGCGGCGGGTTTCCTGCGCCCACGCGGGCGATCCGGGGTTGCTCACCGCGTCCACAAAGACGGCATAGCCCTGGCTTTGCAGGTCTTCGACCAGCCGGTGCGCGAACGCGCGCTCGCTTTCGGGATAGCTGATGTAGAGTGGTTGCATAGGGTTTACCTCACCCCCCCCCGTGCCCCCGCGTGTGCTGCGCACACGTTCCAATCAAGTTGGAGAGGGGGAGAAAAGCACACCTGATTCCCCCTCTCCGTAAACGATATCGTTGGCGAACCTGTTCTTGTAGGGGCGGGTTTCCGCGAACCCCCATGCCTGTCAAGATAAGCGCGCGGTCATACATTCGGGTGCGGTCCTTGTCCGTCGCCCGGCGATCAAATCGCCGGGCTATATGTCTGCTGGACCGCAAAGCGGCCCGCTGATCGCATGTTTAGCCCCGTTT
>CAZMNL010000305.1:0-4365 GCA_964567525.1 uncultured Anaerolineaceae bacterium | reverse complement strand
AACCTCACCGAGCCGCGCGTGCGCCCGTTCCTGTTCGCGCGCGTGCATCCCGATCACCGGGGGCGCGGCCTGGGGACCTACCTGATGCACTGGGCCGAAGACCGCGCGCGCAGTTTTCTGCCCGAAGTGCCCGCCGAGGCGCGCGTGTCGCTGCGTGTTGCGGCGATTGCGTTTAACGACGATAACCAGGCGCTCTTCGCGGACGAAGGTTACACGCACATCCGCACGTTTTACCGGATGCGGATCGTGATGGAATCCGCCCCGCCCGAACCGGTCTGGCCGGAGGGCATCACGTCGCCGATCATCGGCGCGCGCACGCTGCGCGATACCAAAGACGATCTGCGGCTGGCGCACGCCGCCAACGAAGACGCCTTCAAGGATCACTGGGGCCACCTGCCGGTCACGTTCGACAAGTGGCAGCACTGGGTCGAAAACGACCCCAAGTTCGACCAGACGCTCTGGTTCCTGGCAATGGACGGCGACGAGATCGCCGGGACGTGCTTCTGCCTGTCGGAAACCGTCGAAGACCCGGAAATGGGCTGGGTGGATGATCTCGGCGTGCGGCGTGCCTGGCGGCGGCGTGGGCTGGGGCAGGCGCTGCTGCTGCACGCCTTCGGCGAGTTCTGGCGGCGTGGCAAGCGTAAAGTGGGCCTGGGCGTGGACGCTACCAGCCTGACCAACGCCACCCGCCTGTACGAGAAAGTCGGCATGGTGCGCTATCACGAGTCGCACCAGTACGAAAAGGAACTGCGCCCCGGCGTAGAACTGGCGACGGAGACCGTCGAGGGGTAAGTAAGCGCTCGCCCAACGGTCAAATCGTCAGCGAAGCGAACCAAAGGTTCGCGCGAACCGGACTCGCCCAGTGTGACCGCATCTGGTCGCCGTTGGTTTTTCGCTAATCGCTTACAGCTTATTGCTATTTTCAGACGAGGACCGCATCATGATCGAGGTGATTGTAGCACCCCTATCTGTCCGTGCTGATGGAGAAAAAACCATGCACATTCGTGAGTTTACACCCGACGACTATCAAGCTATCGTCGATATTCAGAACGCCGTATATCCCGATCACCGCGCGGTGGTCGAAGACTGGGCCGAAGGCGACGCCATGCGCGATCCCAGGTGCCTGATGTCCCGTTGGGTCGCTGAAGTCGATGGGAAAGTGGTCGGCGTGGCGCACTATGTCCAGTACATCTGGGCGTACCACCCGCAGCACTTCGATATCATGGTGCGCGTGCTGCCGCAGTACCAGGGAAGCGGCATCGGTTCGGCGCTGTACGACCACGTGATCGCCGCGCTTGAGCCGTTCAACCCGGTGCAGTTCACCGCCGGCACGCGCGAAGATGTCCCGCAGGGGATGCGCTTTTTGGAGCAGCGCGGGTTTGCGCTGCATATCCGCGATCAACGCTCGGCCATCGTTCCGGCAGCGTTCGACCTGGCCCCGTTTGCGGGCGCGGAGGCACGACTCGCCGCTGAGGGCATCACGATCAAATCGTATCCCGAACTGGGCGACGATCCCGACCGTGACCGTAAGCTCTACGACCTGGAAATGAGCGTCTTGCCGGATATCCCCGGTCATGACGACTTCACGCCGCCGCCGTTCGAGAGCTGGAAAAAGGAAGTGATCGACGGGCCGATGCTGATCAAGGACATCTATCTCGTGGCGGTGGCGCAGGACGGTGACTACGCGGGTATGACGTGCCTGTGGGGTGACCGCGCCAGCGATATGCTGTTTACTGGGCTGACCGGCGTCCACCGGAACTACCGCCGCAAGGGGATCGCCACCGCGCTGAAAGTGCGCGCGATCACCTGGGCGCAGGGGACCGGGTGCAGCCGCATCAACACCGACAACGCGGAAACCAACCCGATGCTGCAATTGAACTATGCGTTGGGCTTCCGCCCGCTGCCTGCGTTCGTGAGCTATAAGAAGAAGCTTAACGGCACAGAGTAACGATCTGAACTGCATAGGTGATGTGTTGCGCGACTCGTCCCGTTGGGGCGAGTCGCGCAGATGGATAACGTGAGGGTATTAAGCGTTCTCGTCTTGCTTTTTCTTGATGCCGGGTATGGCTTCTTTAAGCTTGCCCAAGAGCGTATCCAACCCTTTGGGATCGAAGTTGTATGCCAGTACGATTGATATGATGTCCCCGCTTGCGCCCCACAGGTATGTTTTGATGTAGTCAGCGGTTGTGCCATATGTCGCATTGTCTACATACAACACGCGATAGCCTGCCAAAAAGGCCAGGAAAACCAGAATGAGATACGCTATAAAACGCCAACCGAGCGCCGGATCGCCATTTCCTGATTTTTGCCTCTCCAGGCTTTTTTGATATTTTTTGATTGCAAACCGCAGCAAAGCGTTGGTCACAATGCCACCGATTAACACGATGGAGGCGAAGCGCCCCAGATGACGCACATAGAAGACGGTATCTACACCGCCTTCATCGAAGTGATCGGGATCAAGATAGAATTTACCCGTGTATTTCCCCGGCACAGTGGACCCAGAAACCCGGATCGCGTACTCCGGGCATGTGGCAGGTCGTTTACTTACCTCATTTCTCAGACAATCATCACGCAACGCACTAAGGCGCAGACCGACGCGCCCGCCGTATCCGTCCTCTATGATGGCGACTCCTTGTGCATTTGCAACGTGTTTTTCATCTAATTCCGTGGTGGTCGTGATACTGATGGGGCCAGCGGGCAAAATCGTTATCTTTTTTTCTGCATGTGTAGGGCAAAGCCGATTCCGAATATCCTGCCAGACACCGAACGGGATCGGGTTCGGGCAGGAAATCGCGCTTACAATCACTTTGGGCGACAGGATCGCGGGTTCTGGCGGCGGGCCAATTTCCAGGGTGATGAGGCGTGTAAGAGCTTGACTGCCGCCATAGTCCACAACGATGAGTCCCTCATATATCCCAGGATCAACCGTAAGGTCATCTGGCTTAACAAACTCTACCGTGAACGTGTGGATACCAGGAGGCAGCACGTCCACGATGGCGGCAGAAGTGCCGCACGATTCGGGGCGTTCAGTTGATTCGTCCCAGACACATGTCACAATGTCTGAGGTATCAATGACATGCCCCTTTGTAGAAATCATGTTGATGATTTCGAGCGTTAAGGGCTGCGGTCCCGGTCCCTTGACCATAACGCTGTTAGGCAGGGGTGCGTTGGTGTCAGCACCAGCTTGCGCCTCTGCACTGGCGCTCGCCTCATCATCGACCGTTACGGCAGACGCTACCAACCCGATCTGGATGTCGAGGGTATCTGGTAAGGGTGATGTGATCGTTAAGTCTGCACGCGGGTCTACAAAATAGAGTGTGGTTTGCGGGTCGTCTTGTGCAAAAGTGGTGGTTTGGACTGTGGCAATGGTCAGCAATGAAATGAAGATGAGGATTGCCCCGATTATGAAATGTATGAAGCGACTACCATTCATTTCGAAATCCTCATGTAACCGGGCTTATGAACTGTATCATACTGTTTTTTCACTAACGCACAATTGAGTACACAGTCCTGCAACCGGCGATCCTGGTTTTGCATCCAACCCGTGATAAAATGTTGCGTATCCCGTTGGAGCAAACCAGGACCTTATCAAATGGCGAAAAAACGCACACCGCACCGTAAAGCAGAGTCCCCGCCGCCCCCGCTTGACCCGCGCCTGATCGTCGTGGGGGCGATTGTGTTGATCGTCGCCGCCGTAATCGGAATGCTGGTTTTCCGAGACGACGGCAGCACCGACGCCGCCGAGAATCGCACGATGGCCGATGACTTCACGCTGGCGACCTTCCAGGGGCAGCAGGTATCGCTCTCGGAGTTCCGGGGCCGGTATGTGCTGGTGAACTTCTGGGCGTCGTGGTGCCCGCCGTGCAAAGCGGAGATGCCCGGTTTGCAGGCGTATCACCAGAAATACCAGGCCGACGGTTTCACCGTGCTGGCCGTGAACACCAGCGACGACCCGGTCGCGGCGCAGGACTACATCAACGCGAACGGCTTCACCTTCCCGGTGATCCTGGACGATACTGGTGCAGTGTTCCAGGTGTACACTTACTACGCGATCCAGGAGTATGGCGGCGGCGGTCTGCCCACGTCCTACCTGGTCGGGCCGGATGGCGAACTGGTTAAGGTGTGGAAGCCGGGCGCGATCTCGCCTGCCGACCTGGAACGCGACGTAACGCCGCTGCTGCGCGGTTAGGGCAAGGTGCGCTCGGATGGCCAGATGGTTGAACCACAAAGCACACAGAGTCCGCAGAGAAAAAGAGAGCTTTTCTCTATCTCTAACAAACTCCGTGTTCTGTGTGATGATACGCTTTTTTTGGGGTGTGGCTATTTTACGTTTGAGCCATAATCGATGACTGTTTCACTGAAAAT
>CAZMNL010000304.1:0-4367 GCA_964567525.1 uncultured Anaerolineaceae bacterium | reverse complement strand
GGCGGTCCAGCAGGTTTATAGCCCGGCGGTTTGACCGTCGGGTGTAGGGCGATGAGCGCCTATTTTCATTTCTTCGTGGTGTCGCCGCGCGCGGCGGCATGGGGAACTCCCTTACAAATAGCGATTAGCGAAAAGCAGGCGGTGGCGGTGTGCGGTGATACCGGGCAAGTCCGCTTCGCCTCGCCACCCGGTTAGATGACTTCATGCTGCGCCCGGTTGCGCTGTTACCGGGATCAGGGGCTATAATAACACTTGAGCATCCCCCATGAGGAGGTTAGATTTGATGAAGCGATTCTTATCCTTGTTAACTATTGTGCTGCTGCTGGCAGCGTTCACGGCCCCGATGGCGGCCTTTGCGCAGGATGGGCACGGCGAAGGCGACACACCCGGCGAAGGTGAAGGCGAAGAAGGCACGGACGCCCAACACGGCGACGCATTCGCCGCGCTGCGTGGGGCGGCGGTCTACGCGGAATTCTGCCAGGCGTGTCACGGGCCGCAGGGCGAGCGCATCGCATCCGGCCCGGCGTTTGCCGCGATTGCATACGACGCCGAAACCGTCCCGGACGTGATCGCGGACGGACGCGACTCGGACGAGGGCGACGGGGTCGCCATGCCGGGTTATAGCCGCGTACTGAGCGACGAACAGATCGGCGATGTGCTGGCTTACATGGCAACCTGGGACTCCGGCGAGACGCCCGCGCTGCCGGAACCGAACATCCACGCCGATATCGCGCGCGCGCCGAATTACTTCGGCGATCCGCAGGCGGGCGCGGAAGTCTACGCGAAGTTCTGCGCCGGGTGTCACGGGCCGGACGGTAACGGTCGCCGGGGAAGTGCCTTCCCCGAACTCGACTTTGAGGCGCACAACGTGCGGCTGAGGGTGGCGCAGGGTGTAGAGAGCGTCTATATGCCCGGTTTCGGCGCGGAGGCGGGCGGCCCGCTGAGCGAGCAGCAGTTGACCGACCTGGAAACCTATCTCGTATCCTGGCAACTGGCTGAGGATGCGCCGGGCGAAAAGGCCGATGCGGGTGTGGCGGTGATGATCGTGATCCTGGGTGTGGTGGCGATCCTGACGGTTGGCGCGGCCTACATGACGCGCGCCCCGGCCCCGCCCGAAGAAGACCAGGGGTAAGCCGGTCACTCCGCGCCCGCGATACCGTCCGAACGAGCAGAAAGGGTTACGCGCATGTTTCGCCAGATCGGAATCGCGCTCCTGTTAAGTGTCGCGGTGTTGTTCTCCGCCTACCCTGCCAGCGCGCAGGACGGCGGCGACGGGACCGAGGTATGCAGCCCGGACTACATCCACGACGCGGTACGGGCCATTTATGCCGCTTACGACGTGCGGGCCGCCAGCGCCACCGACAGCGCCGCCGCGCTGCAAGAAGTCGCGGCACTGCGCGACGAACTCGACAAGCTCTACGCGCAGTGCCGCGATAGCGCAGGGGTGGCAGTCGTCGCGCCGCCCGAAACGCCGCCCGAAACGCCACCCACCGCCAGCGCCACCAGCGGCACGCGCGAGAATCCCCACGCTTTCAACGTACCGGGCGAGTCCGGCGCGGGCTTTACGCTGCGCGTGACCGGCTACCTGCGCCCGGCGGACCGGGTGATTGATCAGGCCAGCATCGTGAATCCGCCGCCCGGCGCGGGTGAAGAATACATCATTCTCGACGTGGTGCTGATCTGCACCGGCGGGATCGACGGGCGCTGCGAAATCAACGCCGACGAGTTCGAGCTGGTCGGCGACCGGGGGCTGATCTACGAGTTCTCCACGCTGATCTATTATGAAGACACGCTCGATATCAACGTGCTCGATGGGACCAGCGACTCCGGCCAACTGGTGTTTCTGGTCAGAGCGGATGATACCAACCTCAGACTGGCCTACCTGGGAAGCTGGCTGAACCCTCAGTATACCGTCTACGCCGCCGAACCCGCCCCCGGTGACGGCATCCTGGTGCAGCCGACCGTCAACCGGCTGAATATCCGCAGCGGCCCCGGCACGCAGTCCAGCATTGCCGGCACGCTGGAAACCACCGACACGGTGCTGGCCTTCGGGCGCAACAGTGACGGAAGCTGGCTGAACATCCCGCAGGGCTGGGTGTCGGCGGCGTTCGTCACCCCGTCCGGCGATATCTTCGCGCTGCCGGTCACGGGCCAGTAGGGGCGCGCAGCGTGGCGATCAAATCCTTAAATTGAGCGAGAATCGGAAACAAAAATCATGCGCACATTTTTCGACGAGTTCCGCGAGTTTATCCAGCGCGGCAGCGTGATCGATCTGGCGGTCGGTATCATCATCGGTACGTCGTTTAACAGCATCGTGAACTCGCTGGTGAACGACATCATCATGCCGCCGATTGGCCTGCTGCTGAACGATGTGGACTTCACCAACCTGTTCATCAACCTGTCGGACGGCGACTACAAGACATTGGCCGCCGCCCAGGAAGCCGGGGCCGCGACGATCAATTACGGGATGTTCATCAACACGCTGATCAACTTCCTGATCATCGCGCTGGTGGTGTTTATCATCGTGCGCCAGATCAACCGGATGCGGCGCAAGGAAGAAGCAGGCGAGGCTCCCGCGCCCACCACCAAAAACTGCCCGTATTGCTACAGCACCATCCCGCTCCAGGCGACACGCTGCCCCAACTGCACGTCCGAGCTTGAGGGCGCACCGGCTGAGGCATGACCGGGCACGGCGCAAGCAAGCCGCTTGAAAACCTCACCTCCAGCCCCCTCTCCAGCCTCCGAAGAGGGGGAGTCCGAGTCTGGTAAAGTCCCCTCTGCGTGCTCTGTGGTGAGATTTTTCCTCCCCGAAATTGAAACGCGCCCACCGGAATGGGGGTAGAATTTTTTCACCACAGAGACCACAGAGATCACGGAGAAATTATGGGAGAAAACCCTGAGAAAACACGGCCCCGTTCACGGAACAGATACCCTCTGACAGCCTCTTTTTTTCCTTAAAAATCTCTGTGTCCTCTGTGTACTCTGTGGTGTATCTTTTTGCCCCGAAACTGACACGTACCCCCGGAATCCAGCATTTAACATCTTTGATAAGTGATGCTATAATACAAACAGGTTTATTCTTTATTGCGCGTGTTTAAACGCCGGGGTGAGTTCCTGCCCTGGGGGGGATGTGGCATGTTGACGGCTACAGACGACAGGGAAGGAGAAGCGGCTTACACCGCCCGTAAAGTGCGGGTTTCCGCCGCATAATTGCTATGAACACACGATTCACTACGACTCTGTCTTTCGGGGAATGCACCGAGTGGCAGGAACGCGCCGTCGAAATCCCCATGCGGCGCTCGCTGATCGACGAAGTGCGCGTCTTTATACAGCTTGTGGCGGCGATCCCGTCGCGCCGCCCAATGGTGCTGGACAGTTCATCAGGGCGTATGCACCCGGACCTGCTCGCGGCGGTCGTGGTGGGGCTGCTTCCCCGGCGGCTGCGCCCGGTGGTGATCATGACCAGCGATATGTGGCACCGCGATCCAGGGCTGCGGGGCCGCATCGAAGCCCTGCTGGTGCGCATCGCCGACCGCGCCACCGTGCGCTACGTGGTGCAGTCGTCGGAAGAGCTGACGGTCTTCCCCGAAACGTGGGGGCTGGACCCGCGCAAGGTGCGCGTCTGCACCTATTTCTACAGCATCCCGCCCGCCGATGCGCCCGACGCGCACGAAGCCGCCCCGGTGAACGATCTGCCGGACGAGTACATCTTCGCGGGGGGCAACGCGCACCGGGATTATGATACGCTGCTCAAAGTGGCGCGCGCGCTGCCGGAACGCCAGTTCGTGATCGCCACGCGGCGGTTGAACGGCCATACTGAACTGCCCCCCAACGTGATCGCGCGCCCGGTCCCGCACGCGGAATTCGTCACCATGCTGCATAACGCACACGTGGTCGTGATCCCGATGAGCCAGGGGCTAACGCGCGCGGTCGGCCAGCAGACCTATCTTAACGCGATGGTGGCCGGCAAACCGACGATTGTGCCGCAGGCGTTCGGCGTCAACGATCACGTTGAGCACTGCCGTACCGGGCTGATCGTGGATGGCTCCGTCGAAGGCTATATCGAGGCGCTGCGGTGGGTCTACGACCCGGCCAATGCCGCCGCCGTCTCTGCCATGCGTGAGGTGGCGCGTGCAACCGTGCTGGAAAACTTCACCTTTTCGCGCTACGAACGCTGCATCCTGGAAATTCTCGACGAGGTGCTGGCGGAACTGGCCTGAGCGCGCGAGTCACGCGGCGGCGTCAGGCGCGTTGAACTGCTGCGTAAACTGCACGAACAGCGTTCCGATCTGCTGCTCGGCAAAGACGAATATAAACAGGCCCGTCGCCGTCAGCACAATCGCCGGGCCAGTGGCGATATCCTGGTG
>CAZMNL010000303.1:0-4389 GCA_964567525.1 uncultured Anaerolineaceae bacterium | reverse complement strand
GTACCAAAACCGTGAAACTTGCGCCGGATCGAAGTGGACTTGTAGCCCTGCCGCCCCAGTTGACGCATGTAGGCGCGCAGGTCGTTGGACTGGATATCAACTACCTGCAAGTCACCGATGAACGCAGACAGGCCGCGCAGGTCGGACAGATACGCCGCTACTGAACCATCAGCGAGTCGGCGTTCATTGCGTAGATAGTCCTCATAGTCTTCAACCAGGTCATTGATCGTAGGCATGATCGCTACTCCACATAGGCCTGAGTCGGGGCTTGACCGATTAAGCGCGGTTGTTGATCGATCAACGGTGCGTGATTTTCCCCTCGTTGATCGACTTGATCGACTTGATCGCTATGATCGGTGGGCAAATTTGCAGTTCCGCTTTTTTCTGGGCGATCAAGTCGATCAATGCGATCAAGTCGATCATCTTCCCTTGAGTCTTGATCGACTTGATCGCCGCGCTCCAGACGATCACGCCCGTCCTGCGTGATCGTGTAAGGATCGGCCTTAGCCGCCTGATCAATGTAGCCCAGAGCCTTGAGCCGGTTTAGAATGCGCTGCAAAGAGAAGTACGGGATCGCGGTCAGGTCTGCGATTTCCTGCCGGGTTGCGCCGAAAGCCTCATTCTCCAGACAGCGCAAAGCCTTTTCCTGGTGCTGAGTCAAGGGATCGTCCGGCCCCTGGAACACCTTTTCAGCTTCGATCATGACCGCGCTTTCGATAGCCTGACCGTGTACGTTGATTTCCACCGGCACAATCTGCATGTAACGTGTAGGAAACGGTTTTGCATCTTTGGTCTTGCCGCATTCGACCGTGATCAGGTCGTCTTGGGCGTAAACCTTGATCATGGCATCACTCGAACCGCGTAGGGCGCTGCTGCCGCGTTCCATCACGCCGCCCTTGTTGGTGTGGTGTACCAGCATTACCGCTGTATCCTGTTTGCGTTTGATATCCTCACACGCCTGCATGAACATCCCCATATCGCGCGTGCTGTTTTCGTCACTGCCAACCATTGACCGGGCGAGCGTGTCCACAATCACCAGCTTAGGCCGCAGGGCCGCTACTGCGTTCTGAAACTCTGACAGATCATGAGACTCCAGGAATTGCACCGCACCAATCACCATGTACAACTGCCCTTCTGACTTGCCGTGATGCTTGCACCAGGCGGCGACGCGCTGCTGATAACCGTACTCACCTTCCCCCGCCATATAGAGCACCGGCGACTCCTGCGCGATCCGAAGCGCATAATCCAGGGCAATGAAGGATTTCCCCGCGCCCGATGGACCAAACAGCACGGTGATACCCCGCGCGGGTATTTCACCGTCAATGATCCATTCAATGGCGGGCAGGTTTTTGAGATCCCCCGCCGGGATGATATACCAGCGCCGATATCCGTTGTCTGAGTCGCTGGAGTCACTATCCGGCAGTGGGGGCGCTTGCACCAGGCGACGGTGAGCATCCTCACCGTGCAACATACAAAAATCCGCTAGATCGCCGCCGTTGCCCAGTTCCAGGTCCACAGCCTTAGCGATAAAACCTGCTTCCCTAAGCTGTTTGGCTACCAGGTTCCCGGCGCGGCGGCCTGTTTCGTCACAGTCCATAGCCACGATGATCGCCGGTGCATCCTCATCAGTTCCGGCAAACTCGCGTAGTTCCTGGATCAACTCCGGCGATATCCCCTTCTCGCCGCCCGTGATACACGCGGTGGCGATCCCATAGTGCCGGGCAACAACCGTACTGATTTCACCGTTGGCAATGACCAGGTACGCGCCGGTGGCAAGCTTTTTCATTACGCTGGCGGTCAGGCCATACCATGATACCTGGTATCCCTTCGGCGATTTGTAGACCGGCTTTTCCCCATCCAGAAACCGCCAGCGATCCCCGGTGGCGGTTTTGAATTTCAGGGCAGGCCTGCCCTGGTAGACTACCTCAGACCATCCCGCTTTTTTGAGCACGTCTGGAGTCACGCCGTGCGCGCGGGCATAGTCGTCAATGCCGTTGTAGGCGCGTTTCGTGCTGACAACCGGCGCACCAGGTGCAGCGATTTCAACCCCCAGGGCGCGTGCCAACTCGTAGAGACTCCCGGTATCCTGGGAGACGTGATCGAAGTATGCGCCGTGCTCATCGTCGTCAATGGTGAGCGTAAAACCCCGGCTGTTGGAGCCGGGGCGAAGTGGCGAGTTCGACCGGTATTTTCCGTCACCCTCTGGTTTTAGATCATAGGTTTCCAGGGCCGCTAAAACCTTTTGTGCTGTGCCAGACATTTTTATCTCCAATCGAAAGCCCGGCATTCTCGCGCGGGAGAATGCCGGGCGCGTATCAAGTCAAATCAGACAGCGCGAAACACCACCACCGCGACCACGACCGCGAGAAAGCCGATCACAATCGCGCCGACCAGCAGGTATTCAATCCAGGTGGTGTCGTTTTCATTCGGCATACCACACCTGCTTTTTAAGGAACGTGACGAACTTCATCCACGTCGTGACGTTCACGCCGCGCGCGGCGTCGTAGCGGGTAACGCGCACCCGCTCGTTACCGGGGGTCATTTCGATTCCGGTGATCCGGACTTCGCGCCCATCGGCAAACTTTACGATGCGCCCAATATGTAATGATGTGATGGTAGGCTCATTCATTTGTCACACTTATTTCCCGTGAAAGTCGCTTTCGACAGCGCGGCGAGCAGGTTTGCACATCGATGCGAACCTTGCGCCCATCCGGATGGAACGCGGGCAACGGTTGCCCGCAAACTACGCACCGCTGATCCCAGTGATGCCTTATCCATAGTGACCGTTCCCGTTCGACCTGGCCGCGGCCAGCACCATAGGGTTTTCCTCATATACTGGCGTTTCCAGGACCGGCGGCGCATACCACGACTCCGCCTGCAATTCCCGGTACACCGCTGCACGCCAGTCAGCAGTCGTCATGTCTTCAAGCGTATCTTTCCGGCGGGCGTTGCGTTTGCGGAGATGGTCCCGGATCGCGTTGGCGTAAAACTGACTCCAGCGGGGATGATTTTCAGGGTCGGAGGTGGCCGCGAGCCAGCCGGACAGCGCATCCTGGAAAGCCTGCTCGTTGGCGTGGCGCTGACGGATTGCACGTAGAATCTGTTCTTTCAGCACATAGGACGTAAACAGCACCATGATCGGCGGCCCTGCGGCCTCTAGCCACGCAAACGGATTTGTCCAGTGTCCCGGCATGGCGATCTGGATGTTGCCCACAAGGGCTATCGCTGTCGAAAGGGCCATGCTGGTATATAATAGGATGCGAGCCTGGCGGGTTGTCCCCAACGTTGTGTCGGTTCCAGCGTAACTCTGGAAAAACCGATTTTTCCAACACAACTTCAGAATTGGATGACAACACCTTGAGGGAAACTCCACTCAATGATCCGCCGCGATCTTAATCACACAAGGGATAAAAATGCTTTGAGGTGACAGGGTCAATCAGCCGCTTTTTCCGATGTTACACAAAAATCTGCACCTTTTTCCGACGTTACGCTGGAATTTTCCGATCGCGCAGCGGTTGATTTTGGCAGTTTTCCCCGTATTCCATTCCGATGTTACGCTGGAACCGACACGTTGCAAGCGCCAGGGAAAACACAACTTGCCCGGTTTCCGCAGACAGCACGGTAGCTATGCCGACCAGCAAAGCCGCTTCCGTGCTGTCTATCGTTTTAGAGAACGTCTCCGATCCGATGGTGTAGAGCCGGATCGCCGATGGTGTGAACGCGGCCAGCAAAAGCACCCCGCACAACCAGGCGAAAAACCGGGTTACACCGGGGGAAAACTCGCTGGCGGTGTGGTCCTGGAAGTGTTCGCGCCGGGGCCGGTCGCCGATATCGCGCAGTACGGCATCACGCGAGGCTTGCTGTGCATCCTGTCTCTGTTCTTGGGTCAGGGGAAGAAGATCAGACATCGCAGTATTCCCCGGCATCAACCGCCTGAATCCAGCAGCTTATCTCATCCAGATTCCAGGCGTAACCATCGTACAAGTCGCTGATTTCCGGGTAAACAAACTTAGAGAGGAATTCGGTTTGCCCCGCGGCCGCATCACCGGCGCGCGTGACTGTGAGCATTAGCCCATCATCGTACAGCACGAAACGACAGTAAGCCTGTCGCCCATCGTGCCCCAGAAAGCGAAAAACCGCTTTGTCAACATACGCCTTTCCCGGTCGAACGCTAAGCGTGTGAAACATCATCACCATCCTTGACATACTGAGTCACGGCGACAAAGCCGTTTTCCTTCAACCATGTGCTGATCGTCGCCTGAGAGATTCCCAGCGCATCAGCGGCGGCGCGCTGATTGCCCAGCGCATTGACCATGCGCGGGATCAGCACCTCTAGCGGTTCGTTGTGTTCTTGCTCCAACTGTCGGAGCCGGTTCGGGGTTGCCATAT
>CAZMNL010000302.1:0-4392 GCA_964567525.1 uncultured Anaerolineaceae bacterium | reverse complement strand
CGCACGTCGGCGCGCATCTGCCAGCGCGCGCACAGCAGCAGCGCGGGCAGGAACGCCGCAAACTGCCGCCCGTAGCGCGTGGTCGCATTCACAAACGGCGAGATCGGCCCGTCGAGTTCGACGTGATAGCCGCTATCGGCTTTGGGCGTGGCCCAGAACATCAGCTTGAACAGCTTCAGGTAGCGCCAGAAATCCTTGTAGCTGTCGTAGATATCGACCTGCATCGCGTGCGCCCAGTAGAGCACGCCGCGCGCCAGTTCCAGGTTGTAACGCGCGATCAGCGCCTCCGGCGTCCAGTCGCGGCCCACGTCGGTCAGCAGATGTTCGGCGGGGCGGTCGGCGAACAGCAGCGCGGCGACCTGTTCGGGTGAGAGTCCCAGTTCAGGGGCCACACGTTCGAATACGTCTTCCCGCGTCTGCTGGTGGAACAGGTCGCGCTCCGGGAACACCGGACCGTGCGCGAACACCTGCCGCCGGATGTCCTCCGGCGAGATGGGCGTATCGAGCGCCTCAAAGTTGGCGTCGTCAGCCAGCACCTTCGCCAGCCCGCGTAGCTCGGTGTAATCGGTGCTGTCGCCTTCGAAGGCTTCCAGCGCGTTGTCCCATGCCTGCCGGGGCTGCCCTTCACACGCCTGGAACAGCGTGATCAACTGCGCCGCGATATCGCGCCAATGCTCATTTTCCGGCAGCAGGTCGATCACCACCTGCGTGCCGCGCTTGCGCAGCCGGGGCCGGACCAGGTCGCCGGTCAGCATCAGTCTTTCCTCCGGGCGCGGCGCTGGGCTTTGCTCTCTTCGACCGTGTTGCGCACGAACACGTCATACAGCACCGCCCGCCGGTTGCCGACCTTACGCAAGACGCGCCCCAATCGCTGGATGTACTCGCGCGCGCTGGACGTGCCGCCCAGCACAATCGCGACCTTGGCTTCCGGCACGTCAACCCCCTCATTCAACACGCGCGACGTGACGATGGCGCGGTAAGTGCCATCCAGAAAGCTCTCCAGGATGTGCTTGCGCTCGGCGGCTTTGGTTTCGTGGGTGATGACCGGGACCAGGTGGCGGCGCGCGATGTCGTAGGCGACTGCGTTGTTCTCGGTGAAGATCAGGGTCTGCTCGTGGAAATGCTCGTGCAGCAGGTCATCGAGCACATCGAGCTTGCCCTGTGCCCCGGCCAGCAGACGCTGAATACGTTGGCGCGCCAGCAGCGCGCGGCGGGCGTCCTGGTCGAAGGCGCTGAG
This sequence comes from uncultured Anaerolineaceae bacterium, assembly GCA_964567525.1. Lineage (GTDB taxonomy): Bacteria > Chloroflexota > Anaerolineae > Aggregatilineales > Aggregatilineaceae > CAYRNY01. The sequence continues at coordinate 3,155 of CAZMNL010000302.1, read as the reverse complement.
CCGCATCAGTTCTTGCAGCCACCCCGCGCCGTGCGTGCGCTGGAGCTGGCGCGACCGGAAGAACCCGGCGTAGATCGCGTGGTCGGCGTCGTACAACGTTTGCTCGTCCGGCGTGAGGTCCACGCGGATGCGCTCGGTGCGGTAGTCGGCCAGCCGGTTGCCCGCCAGGTCATCGATGCGCTGCGTGTAGACGATCGGGCCGATCAGGTCGTCCACGCGCCAGCGCCCGTCGGTCTGCTCGTGCTCTTCGGGATAGGTGGCGGTCAGGCCCAGGCGGTAGGGCGACGGTGACATCAGCGCGGTTTCGCCCCAACTCGGCGCAGGCAGGTGGTGCACTTCGTCGAAGATGATCAGCTTGAAGTGGTTGCCGACTTCGGCGATGAGGTCGCCCGACGAGTGGTAGGTCGTGACGGTCAGCGGTTGCACGGACTTCTCGCTGCCGTAGTACACGCCCACCGGGCACTTGAAAGCGTTGGCCAGCCGCGCGTACCACTGGTGCAGCAGGTCGATGGTCGGCGCGACGACCACCGCCGAACGGTTGACGTGGTGGATGGCCTGGATCGCCACGAACGTCTTGCCGGAGCCGGTGGGCAGCACGATACTGCCGCGATACCCGGCGGCGCTCCACGCCTCTAGCGCGGCGTCCTGGTAGTCGTGCGGCTGGTGCGCGGTGTGCATCTCGACATCCAGGGGCTGCCAGCGCGGGACCGTGTCGCGAATGTCGCGCGCGCGGAACCAGTCCAGCAGCGCCGGGTAGTGGCAGCCTTCGCAGCGCCAGCGTTCCTTGATCCACTGGAACGGCGCGGTCGGATGTGTCGCGCGGGTGGCACCTTTCAGGACGAGCGTGCCACCCTGGTAGTAGACGGTTGGGGGCATCACTTTTGCTCCGGTTTCATCGCATTATTCGGCCACGAGTGTCTGTATCCCATCTGCACCAGCGACACTCCAGCCTTCGATACCGTTCGGTGTGCTGATACGCCACCAGTTGTAATTGTCGGAGACCTGTGGCCCTTCCAATACGGTGACTCTCACGCCATTGTCGAGTTTTTCAAGTATTTCGCAGTCGGCCCCTGCGCATGACCTCACGTTCAGTGTATCATCCATCACCTGTACAACGGCCTTTTCGCCTATATTGAGCGCCATGCGCGGTGTTCCAGTCAGCGGCGGAATCCACACAGGAAAGGCCGTAAATGCAAGTTCATCGCCCCCTGGTCTCAACACGGAACCAGCGCACCAGGCCAGCACCCATTGTTTATCTGGGGTGTCGTGGCTGAACCAATCAGAAAACAACAGGCATGCTTCGTCCGGCGATAGTCTCAACGGTCCCAACAGGCTCCCCTGCTTTTGGTAGAAAGCCGTGAGTTGTTGATCAGGCAGCGAATAGTGGTAGATATTGAATCGTCTGTTTGAGGTATCAACACCGTCAAAATAAAACGCTTGTTCATCGGCTTGCCAGACCGGGCACTCCATCACATGAATGCGGCGATCGGGTTCCCCGATAACGGCAATAGCATCTCCTAGAAGGTTCAACACAACCAATCCGCGCAGATCGAGATCTGCGGAAGGTGAATAGATGTGCAGCGTTACGTAGTTCCCCTGAGGAGACAGGTTGGGACACGCGTTCACAGACAAACCGTACTCGCGTTCACTGGATGGCGCGACGGTCTCAACGATTTGGGATACGCGCATCGCAATTGCGTCAAGGGTAATGTCGCCTGTATGCATATCAACCAGCATGGGCATTTCGGACAGCGGTTCGGGAAGCGGCCAACCCCATCCGACCAGCAAAATATCCAGTTTATCTGTCCAGGTCAAACGTGCTGGTTCATATCCATTTTCCCAGTCATAGGAGTATGCGTAAAGTGTTCTGATTGTTTGCCCGGAAATCGGATCGGCTTCAACTAGTGCGAATGATCCGGTATAAGCACCCGTCTTTCGCCAGGCTGGAAAATACACACTCTGCCCATCGGCTGACCAACTGATCGGAAAGGATTTTCCACCTGAGTAGACATCGGGGAAATATGGATAGTAGGCCGGAGATTCAACAAAACAAGATAACAGTTGCCCTTCTCGTGTTATCGTGCAGAGATCATGTTCGTCTGGGGCATCGATGACCAGATATGTGCGATGAATGATCAGCAAGTCTCCCTGTGGTGACCATTCCAGAGCGACCACTTGATCCGCGTTGTTGTCATCGTAGAACAACTCAGCTTCCAGGGTTTGCGCGTTCACCCAGATGAGTTGATTGTCAAAATGAAACGATCCGCCGGTTGTGAGAATTAAATCTGCGGGAAGAGACGGTGTACTTTCTTGGGCACGTGCCAGAGGGTGACTTGTAATCAACAGCACGCATAGTATCAAAACAAGTCGAGAACGCATGGTTTCTCCTTATATATGATGACAGTAGCGATTTGATTATATTGTAGAGGCGTACCTTCGGGTAACTTTCCTATTCCGAACCCGTAATCCTCCACACCTCACAGCACCCCGTTGTACGACAATGGGGTGAATCGTTTCACCTGTGAGGAGTCCCCATGCCACCGACCAAGACCGTTCGCCGCAGCATCGCCATGACGCCCGCCATGCGCGCGCGTTTGCAGCAATTGCTCGCCCGCGAGACGCGCGACATCACCGAAGCCGACCTGATCCGCCAGGCGATCCGCGAGTTTCTCGACCGGCAGGAAGACCTCACCGGCAGCCGCGCACACTTCCGCAAGACGTTCCGCGAACGGACCGACGATCTCGAAGCGGCGCTGACCTTCCGGCTGGATATGCTGCTGGTGCTGGTCGCGCAGGGATTGGCGGTGATGCTGCCCGCGTTCACCGAGCAGCCGGTCACGGCCAGCGAACTGATCCAGGCGGCGATCATCGCGGCGGACCGGCACGCGAGCGATCTCCAGGACCAGATCGACGCGGTGCGCGGTCCGTGAGCAAGCCGATCATCATCCCCGACCTGAAGTACAAATCCCGCAAGCGGCGCGGTCGCGGCTCCGGGCACAAGGGCCTGCGCGCTACCCTCAAATATCTGACGTACAGGGAAGACCGCGACCAACGCGCCAAAACGCGCGGCGTTGAGCGCTGGTCGGATCGCGGACTCGGCGCGCACTACCGCGAGATTTTCGCCAACTGCGACCGGCTCAAGAGCCAGCATGTGC
>CAZMNL010000301.1:0-4398 GCA_964567525.1 uncultured Anaerolineaceae bacterium | reverse complement strand
GGTGGCGATCCCGTTCCTGGCGCTGGTGCTGGGCTGGCTGGCGTGGGTGTATGCGTTCCCGGCGGGATCGGACCTTGACCCGGTGGTGTCGGCGGGGATCATGGCGATTCTCGCGCTGCTGCTGTTCGTGTTCCCGCTGGCGTGGGAAGAACTGAGCACGGACGCGATGGAAGACGATCTGCGTGCGCAGATGAGTTTCGAAGGCGAGGGTGAGGGCGATTTTGAGTTCGAGTTCTTCTTCGACCTGAGCATGTTCACCGGCATCTACACGGATGCGTACAGCACCGGCGAGCAGCAGTTATTTGGCGCGCTGGCGCTGCTGGCGTCGCTGGGCGGCTTCGGGGCCGAGTTCATGCTGCGGCACAGGTGAGGCCAGTCGCGCTCAACACATCGCTGACAGGTTGTTCGTAATCCTCGCACGAGGGTGCGTGCAAAGGTTGTCAGGTAAATGTTATTGGCGCTGTTCACCTCACCCCAAACCCCTCTCCACTCGCGGAGAGGGGCTTAATGGCGCGCGTACTCCCCCTCTCCAGAGCGTGGAGAGGGCGCGCGAACTGCGTTCGCGTCCGGGGGGTGAGGCTTTTGTGCGCCATCTCCGCGCGGCTTATGATCGTATCGGGGGATTCAAAGTCGCTGACAGGTTTTGCATACCCCCCCCGCACATACGGCATTGAAAACGCCCCCTGACTGTGCTACAATGCCCCCACTCGGCGGCCCCTTTATTACGATGATCCGGGCCGCTTCATTTTGCGACACACTGGCAGCGTTTCATTGCGGTGGTAACCCCGCCCCCACGCTGTACGGATAAGGTAGAGGACGAGATTTCGATGGCTGACCTGATCAAAGCACTCCAAGACAAATACATTCCCGAATACCAGCACCCGGAAATGGTCCCTGGCGATACCGTGAAAGTTCACGTGCGCATCGTTGAGGGAACCCGCGAACGTGTGCAGGTGTTCAACGGCCTGGTGATTCGCATCAGTGGTGCAGGCAAAGAACAAACCTTCACCGTGCGCCGGATCGCCTCGCATGGCATCGGCGTAGAGCGTACCTTCCTGCTGCACAGCCCGCGCATCGAGAAAATCGAAGTCATGCGGCACGGTAAAGTACGCCGCGCCAAGCTGTACTACATGCGCGAGCGTCGCGGCAAGTCGGCGCGTCTGAAAGAACGCCGCTAGGCATATAACGGTCCCCGGCACAACCGATCAGGGCGTATACACATACGCCCTTGTGTTGTTGACGCTCTCACACGTTGTAAAAGCTGCGTCACCGCACCCCTAAAATCCCGCGCGTGCGAAGCACGCACCGCCGCGTGTGGAGAGAGCGCAAACTCAGTCCGCCTGCCCGTACATGGGGATGGCGATGCGCACTTCGGTGCCGGTTCCCGGCTCGCTGTGAATCGCCATGCGCCCATCGTGCAGATCAGCGAGCCGGCTGGTGATCACCAGCCCCATCCCCAACCCCTGCTGCTCGTATAACATGCGGTCGAACTGCATATACGCGCCCACCGCCGCGATCTGCGACGCGGACAGGCCGCGCCCCCGGTCGCGCACGCTGATGATATACATATCGCTGTCACGCATCCCGCAGACCTCGACCGCCGTACCCGGTTTAGAGAACTTAAAGGCGTTATCCACCAGTTCGTTGATGATCTTAACCAGGTCATTTTCAGCGATGCGCAGGGCGATGTCCTCGACATCCAACCGCAGATCGTCCGCGCGCCCGTGCGCGTGCGCCCGGTGCAGCGCCTCTAGCTCGATCACGTCGCCCACGTGCGCGGTGATGTGGTTGCGCACCTGTTCGAGCTGTTCCGGATCGGAGGCGACGACCTCGATCTGCGCGTAGACCAGAAAGTTTTCCAGCACGCGGTGCAGGCGCTTGTTGTGCCGGATAATGCGCTCGGCGATCTCGCGTATCTGCTCCGGGGCGAGCGTGTCGGCGTCCATGTGCAGCACTTCAGCAAACCCGATGCTGCCGGTTAAGGGCGTGCGCAGTTCGTGCGGCAGCGCGTACACGATGTTTTTGCGCAGCAGTTCGATAGTATCTTCGTATTTCTGGGCTATCGTGCGGCGCTTGGCAAGCTGCGTGGTGACGGCTTCGAGCAGTTCATCGTTGGTGAACGGCTTGGTGAGGTAATCATCTGCGCCGAGCGCCATCCCCTGGCGCAGATCGTCGCGTTCGGTGCGCGCGGTCATAAAGATGAACGGCAAATCGACAGTGCGCGTATCTTCGCGCAGGTGTTCCAGCACGGTGTAACCGTCCATCTGGGGCATGTTCACATCGCATAACACCAGGTCCGGCACATCTTCGCGCAAATACACCAGCCCGGCGGCTCCATCGGGAACGCCCGCCGCCTGATAACCTTTGAGCGTTAAGGTGGCGACCACGCGTTCGCGGTCCAGCGCATCGTCATCAATCACGAGTATTTTGAGCATATACAACCTGTTGGTTATTTTCCCCCCATCCCCTGGTCGTGAGTATACGACGTAAAGACTTAAATGCCAATAGCACTATACTCTTAAATTAATTGGTTTTTCGTGTGGAAATTCAAACCTTGCTCAATCACGGTCCGCGATCACGGTGCGCAGCAGCGCGAGCGTCTGCGCCACCGTCAGCACCAGCAGCGCGACCCAGACCGCCTGCTGCCCGCGCGCGACCTGCACCAACTCCGGCGGCGGGGAGGTGATCACTTCCAGGTATTCGCCGTCTTGCAGGTCGAACAGGTCGCGGCCCTCCGCTTGCAGGCGTGCCGCCTCGCCGGGGGTGAGGTCTTCCGGGCGATAAACGTCCGCCGTGACGCGGTGAAAGACGCGGCCATCGTCCCGGAGGTCGCTTTCGATCCGGGCCGGGCGCGCGTTAAGCATGTCGAACACGTACACCTCGCGGACCAGCACCATCACCACAATCGCCATCGGCAGCGCCAGCAGCACGCCCATAAACCCGAACAGCGCCGCGCCGATAATCTGCGCGATCAGGATGCTGGCGGCAGGGATCGATATCTGGCGGCTCATGATGCGCGGCATGATCACGTTCGACTGGATCTGCTGCGCGATCAGGTACGCCAGCACGGTGAACGGCACCAGGATCGGGTCTTCCGCCAACGCGATGATCACCGCCGGGATCAGCGCAATGATCGAGCCGAAGTTGGGGATGAACTCCATCACGCCCGCCAGCACGCCCAGCGCGGCGGGGTTCGGCAGCCCCAGGATCACGCCGGTCACGAATGTGATCATGATGCCGCTCAGCGTCATTGATATCATCTGCCCGATGAACCAGCGCTGTAAGAGCGTGCCGAGCGATTCGAAGATGTCCAGCGCGCGCGGGCGATAGCTGCGCGGGACGAGTGTCAGCAGCGCTTCGAGATAATTAGCGGGTTCCGAGATGAAGAAGATCGCAATGATCAACAGGAACAACACGTTCGTGAGCACGCCGCCGATGCCGCTGAGGAACGGGAAAATGCTGCGCGAGAGCCGCCCCCCCTGCTGAACCAGGAAGTCCGAGATGTCATCTTCGGTGATCTCTTCCCAGTTAATCACGGGCAGCCAGTCGTGATCGACCTGGATATCTTCGTAGCTCTGCTGTGCATCCTCGATGAAGTCCGGCAGTTCGTTGGAGAGCGTGCGCACCTGCGACACCACCGCCGGAACCACCAGCATCACCAGCACGACCACCACCGCGACCAACCCCAACATCGAGAGCGCAATGCTCAGCCCCCGGCCCAGTCCCAGGCGTTGCAGCGCTTGGACCGGCATTTGCAGCACGATGGCGATGATGATCGCAAGGAAGGTCAGCAGAAAGATATCGCGCAGAGTCCACAGCGCCAGAAACAGCGCGCCCATCAGCAGCGCGACCAGGACGCGCAGCGTCCAGTCGCCCAGCGAAAGGCGCTGTGAGGTTGTTTGCATCGTTTCGCCCCCTTGAAAGAAGTCGGGAGTCGTCCGTAATCCGTCTTCAGTAGTGACCTGGACGCTGAAAACCGACGACTAGATCGCGATCTTGTCCATCACCAGCAGCAGCAGGAAACCACCGAGCGTGGTCGCCAGAAAGCACCCAATCGATACAAACATGCGCTCGACCGCCGTCATGCCGAACAGCGTGTCGTCGTGGACCTCGGCGGCGAGCACTTCGTCGTAGTGTTTCTGGACTTCCTGTTCTTCGAGCGCTTTTCTGCGGAGTTCTTCTAAATCGGTCATGGTCCCTACCCTTCCTGCATGTGGATTGCTACACGTTTGTGTTTAGCATACTGAAAAACTGCGAACGTGCCAATATCTCCTGCTTCGAAAATAGCGATGAGCTTTAAGCGGTTAGCGATGAGCGAAAAGCAGGCGGCGGTGTGATTTTGGTTTTAGAGGCTATTTAACAAGTCGTGTGTTGGGCTTGACTTACGTTCACCTCACC
>CAZMNL010000300.1:0-4407 GCA_964567525.1 uncultured Anaerolineaceae bacterium | reverse complement strand
GGGTTTCCAAACCCGCCCAGGGCGACTTTCTAAAGTCGCCCCTACAAAAAACTGCGAGGTTATTTCCGCCAACGTGTACCAGGGCTGACTCTTTCTAACAAAAAATTTACCGCAGACGCGCTGCAAGCAGCGACGCTGAGGTCGCAGAGCGTAAAAGTAAAGAGAGAGAGCCTTTTCTCTTATTCTCCATTTTTCCTCCGCGCACTCTGCGCACCGCTGATCGCGCGTGTGAGATATCACCGCGCGGGTTGGCAGGCGTCACAGCAGTATTGACACCGACACACACGCGAACGCCACCGCCAGAAACGCTATCACGCTCAGCACCACTACCAGCATAATCTGCCAGAAGGGAATGCCTGCCAGCGGACCGCGGGCCGCATGGCGGTATCCCGGTGCGGGCGCGCGTTTCGGTTTGGACGGGCGCGGAACCGGGGCCGGGCCGTGATATTCGCCGTATTCACCACGCCGGGCGCGGTCACGGTGATAGCTGCGGCTGTCTGGATCGCCGCGCCGAAGCGGTGGCCTGTACAGCGGCGAGTCCGCGCGGCGGTGGCGCACCCGGTCCACCTGCGGTGGCAGCGGGCCGAGATCGGCGGCGTCATGGGCGCGGTGGCGCGGCGGGGGATGGTATTCACCCGGCGCGCGCGGTGGCTGGGTTGGGTCCAGTGGGGCCGCGGTGCGTGGGTCGGGATCATCCGGGCCGTAGTCGCGGCGGTCCTGCCAGTGATACCCGGCGGCGAGGTCGCCTGCGCCGAGGTCGTCGTAATCACCGGCCACGTCATCGGCAGCGGCCCAGGCGTCGTCGTAGTCGCTCTCGCGCTTATAGTCCGGACGGCGGCGGCGCGGCGGTGGCTCATGCGGCATGCCGGGATCGTAGTCGTAGTAATCATCGCTCATTGGGGGTTCCTCGTCTAGCGGTCACCGAATTTGTGCAAATTTACGATGCGGACATATGATGCCTATAACGAGTTTACACAAATTTTTCACGACTGTGCTATACATAACCACAAAATTAGGGGTATGATAGTTACGGGGTGGGGCTGCCTGAACCACCGGGAAGTGCAGGCAAATCAAAAGTAGCTTTTGCCATCACTTCGCATATAATAAAGGCAGACTCGCACTTTCATTACGGCTGTCATTTGGACGGTACCACTTCAAGAGTTCACTGCAATAAGGAGCAAACACATGAAGCGTCTCGTTCTGATCGCAATTGTACTCGTGATGGCGTTCGCTCTGGTGATCCCGGCGAATGCTGCGTCGGTCCCGAAGTTTTCGTTCACGAATCCAACCTGGGTTTTGGGCTGCGACTTTGACTACGGTATTGTGGCTGTGGATGTCGATATCTACGTGCCGGACAGCTTCTACTATACCGTGCGCCAGACCAATACCGCAGGTCTGGACTATAAGGAAACCATTTACCTGACCAACGATACCTTTAGCTGGACGGCCTCTTCTGTGCTGGTACTGGGGGTTCCGATCGGCCACTCGGCGGTGACGATCTATGACGTGTATTCCCATGACAACCAACTGCTGGCAACCGGCGGCACGTTTGGCGACTGCACCACCGGCGAGCTGCGTTCGTGGGGCAGCGAAGTCAGCGACGTGATGCCGCCCGATCCCTGGGCGCGTGTCATGGGCACGGTGATGTACGATACCCCGGTCTACTCGCAGGCCGATCCGGGTGGCCCGGTTGAAGGGGCCGTCCTGACGGCGGGCCAGACCTGGTTCGTGGTGGATTCGATGGTTGGGGCAGACGGCGGCCTGTGGTATAAGGTCTTCGTGGGCGGCGTCTATTACGCCTGGGTGCCCTCCGGCGCGATGGTGCTGGATGGTCCGATCCCCTAACGACACGCACTACGGACGCGCGCTACTCCCCTGGCACAACCAAGCACCTCATCTGTGGATGGGGTGTTTTGTTGCAGGTTGCTGCATACAAGGTTATCACGCGGCCCGGATGCGCGACCGCGCCGCGCTACGATAGAACACCACTGCAAAGAGCGCGCTCTGCTGGCCGGGGCGCGTTCTTTTTGCGGAAACCTGAACAAATAGGGGTGACTCTTTCAAACAAAAACTTTACCGCAGAGGACGCTGAGAACGCAGAGAGGAAAAGGTTAAAGAGAGAGTATCTTCTCTTCTTCTCCGTTTTTCCTCCGCGCACTCTGCGACCTCTGCGGTGTGATTTTGGTTTTAGGCTACGCCAAGAAAATAATTACCCCATCCCCCACAACCCCTTCCCTCAGGGAAGGGGAGCAAAGGCCAACTCATTTGGGTGATTTATTTCCTGGATCAGCCTTAATGACTCAGCCCTACCTGAACAAAAACTTGCGCGCAAACCAGTTTCATTGTAGTTTAAACAGTGTGCTTACCGCGATTATAACATCGACGTGCGACTTAGACGGGTTATGTTGTCCATCGAGGCCGGGCGTGCCTGGGCCGCCGCCCGGTGGATTATGCGCGTATGGCGCACACACAAGGCATAAGGAGAAATAAATGAGTTTCAGCGCAAAATCATTGCAATTAGGGGCGGCTTTGGGGCTGCTACGGCGCTCCATGCCGATTCTGCTGGTGCGCTTCGGCGTGATGCTGGCATTCTGGGCGGTGGCGATCATCTACCTGCTGATCACGGGCGGGATCGCGCTGCTGGTCGGGCAGGTCAGCGGGCTGGTGGGCCTGATCCTGTTTCTGATCGCGTTAGGCGCGATGTACCCCCTCTACCGGCTGGCGTACCGCTACGTGTTCTACATGATCAAGGCGGCACATATCGCCGTGATCGCCGAACTGCTGGTACGCGATACGCTGCCGGACGGCATCAGCCAGCTTGAGTGGGGTAAGCAGCGCGTGCAGGAACGTTTCGGCGAGATGAGCGTGATGTTCGTCATTGACGAACTGGTGTCCGGCGTGGTGCGCGGCATTACCAACACGGTGCGCCTGCTGACCTCGTGGATTCCCGGCGAGAGCGTCAAAACGATGATCAACATCCTGAACCGCGTGATCCGTTACGCGCTGGTGTACATCGACGAAGCGATCCTGGCGCGCCGCTTCTACAGCGATGATGGCGCGGATAACCCCTGGTCCAATGCGCGCGACGGCGTGGTGCTCTATGCGCAGGCGTGGCGCGGGCTGCTGGTGAATGCGGTGGCGCTGATGCTGATCAGCTACCTGCCGTTTATCCTGGTGTTTATCGTGTTTGTGGTCCCGATTGGGGCGCTTGCTTCGGCGATCTCGACCACCTTCGCCGGGTGGAGCATCCTGATCACGTTGTTCCTGGCATATGCGGTCAAGGTGGCGTTGGGCGACGCCTTCGCCATGACCGCCATGATCGCCGCCTACCAGCGCGAAACCGCCGCGCTGACGCCCGATCCGGAAATGGTCGCCAAGCTGAACCAGGCCAGCGACAAGTTTAAGGACCTGGCGCAGCGCGCGCAGGAAGCCGTCACGGGGGCCGGTCGGCAGCCCGCGCCGCAGACCGCTGCGCCCAGCGCGCCCGGTGATGTGGTGGACACCGATGATGGCCCGACCCTGCCAGGGGAAGGGTGATAGGGGGGCGTGCAAAAATGAGGGTCTACGCGGATTAGTGGGAAAGAGCCAAATCACCCATCCCGGATTTGGGTTCGAAAGTCGTTCTTTGCCCTTTAGTCCTGTATCTGGGAATTGTCGCAGTTCAATTTTGTGACACTCCCCACTATTCCGCGTTGAGCCTGTTTTGTTAAACGGCATGAAACCCGCCCCTACAAAAACCGCAGGATTATTTCCGCCAAGCTGTACTAGATCGTCACGTTCGGGCGGTATTCCCCGAACACGTCGCGCAGCACGCCGCAGATTTCGCCGAGCGTGATATCGTGCTCCACGCAGGTCACGAACAGCGGCAGCAAGTTGTCGTCCCCGCGCGCGGCGCTGGCAAGCTGGCCGAGCAGTTCGGACACTTTCGCGTTATCGCGTGACTCGCGCAGTGCGGCGAGTTTGGCCCGCTGTGCCGCCTCAATCGCCGGATCGACGCGCAGAATCTCGCGCGGGGCGGCGTCCCCGTCGCCGCTGGTGAACTGGTTCACGCCCACGACGACCTGTTCCCCGGCCTCAACCGCGCGCTGATACGCATAGGCCGCGTCGTTGATCTCGCCCTGTACAAAGCCCTGTTCAATCGCGGCCAGCGCGCCGCCCAGCGCGTCGATGCGCTCGATGTACGCGCACGCCCCGGACTCGATCTGGTCGGTCAGCGACTCGATCAGGTAACTGCCCGCCAGCGGATCGACGGTGTCCGCCGCGCCGGACTCGTGCGCGATGATCTGCTGGGTGCGCAGCGCGACCTGTACGGCCTGCTCGGTGGGCAGGGCCAGCGCTTCGTCCATGCTGTTCGTGTGCAGGGATTGTGTCCCGCCCAGCACTGCCGCGAGCGCCTGGAGAGTCACG
>CAZMNL010000299.1:0-4416 GCA_964567525.1 uncultured Anaerolineaceae bacterium | reverse complement strand
TATGGCGCTGGCCCACCCGGAATGGGGCTTCGCGCCGCCTACCCTGGACGTGGCGAACGCGCTCGAACAGGCGATTGACGAACTTGACCCGGTGCGCGCGTGGCTGCTGGCCCAGATCGTGTACCGTCCGGGCCGTGAGGAACTCGGATCGTTTAATGACATTCACCCCAACATGCAACAGCGGATTACCTACGTTGCCGGGGAGAAGTACGAACACCTGCGAACGTGGATCGCGCAGTACCGCGAACTCGATCAGCACCTCGCCCCCGATCATTTCCTGAGCCGTCTGTTTGGCGAACTGCTGGCCCAGCCCGGCTACGGATTCCACACCAACCTGGACGCGGGCCGCGTGGTGGCGCAGTTGGTCGAATCGGCGCGCAAGTTCCGTCGCGCGCTCTATCCTGACGGCGCAGATGAGTGGGGCGAAGTCGCGCGCGAATATTTCGAACTGGTCGATCAAGGGTTGCTGGCCGCGTTGTACGTCTCAAGCTGGCGCGACGAAGAACGCGACGCGGTATTTCTCGCCCCGGCGTATACCTTCCTGATGCGTAACCGCGTGGTTGATGTGCAGTTCTGGCTGGATGCGGGCGGTATGCTCTGGTGGGAGCGTCTGGAACAGCCGCTAACGCATCCCTATGTGCTGCGCCGTGATTATCCAGCCGGGCAGGTCTGGACCGACGACATGGAATTTGACAGCCGCCAGGAAGCGCTGCGCCGTCTGATCCTGGGCCTGACACGTCGCGCCCGCCAGCAGATTGTCGCCACGATTGCCGATCTCGGCGAGCAGGGCCACGAACAGCGCGGCCCGCTGCTCGGCGTCGTGCAGCAGATTATCCAGCGTTACGATCAACCGGAGCCAGAAAACTGATGCCGCGTGGACCGCATTTGAACCTGCGCCCGGAGCAGGAAGACATCCTCCTGAACTACAGGGGCGGCAAGGTCGGGATCGCCGCCGTGCCCGGCAGCGGTAAGACCTTCACGCTGGCGCACCTCGCCGCGCGCCTGATCTATGACCGGCGCGTGAGCAAAGATCAGGAAGTCCTGGTCGTGACCTTCACCAATTCCGCCGTCAACAGCTTTGAGGCACGCATCGCCGCGATTCTGCGCGATACGTATAAACTGGTGCAGTTCGTGGGCTATCGCGTCCGCACGCTGCACGCGCTGGCGCATGACATCGTCCGCGAGCGCCCGGCCCTGGTCGGCCTGACTGGGGATTTCAACATCATGGACGAGAAGCTGGCGACCGAGATTCAGCGCGATATCGTCGCCGCGCGTATCTTCGAATGGCGCGACCGGCTCAGCGGTTATCTAGCGCCGGACATGGAGTTGAAGAACGCCCAGCGTGCCCTGGAACGCGATCTGCCCGATCTGGTGATCCGCTTCATCAGCCGCGCCAAAGATCGCCGCCTGGAACCGGATCGCGTGCGCGATCTGCTGGACGACACCGGGGACGAGTTTGAACTCGCGCGCTTTGCCGCGCACGTCTACGCGGAATACCAGCGCAGCCTCGCCTATCGCGGCGCGGTTGATTTTGACGACCTGGTGCGGCTTGCATTGGAAGCCCTCGAACGCGATCCCGAATATCTCAAGCGCCTGCAAAAACGCTGGCCCTACATCCTCGAAGACGAAGCGCAGGACAGCAGCCGCCTGCAAGAAGAAATGCTCGCGCGGCTCAGTGCCAACCGTAACTGGGTGCGCGTCGGCGACCCGAACCAGGCGATCAACACCACCTTCACCACCGCCGATCCGCGTTTCCTGCTGGATTTCCTGGTACAGCCGGATGTCACCGAAAAGCCGCTGTCCGTGTCGGGACGTTCGGCAGCCCCGATTGTGGACCTTGCTAATGAACTCGTGCGCTGGACCGCCCAGGAACACGCCACCGTCGATCTGCGGGATGCTTTCGAATACCAGGATGCGCCCCGGCGCGGTGTGCTGCGCGGCGTTATCCAGGTCACAGAACCCGGCGATCCGCAGCCTAACCCGCCGATTGAAGTATGCGATATCGCGCTGCGTCACCGCCTGGATGAGAAGATTACGCCGGATAAAGAACTGGAACTGGTGATCTCCGCCGAGGAATTCTCGCTGGTGCCCTGGTTGCAATCGCTGGATGAGGTCGCGCCGGAAGATCGCCCCACGGTTGCGATCCTCGTACCGGAAAATAGCCGGGGTTTTAAGGTTGCTGAGATGCTGCGGCGCTACGGTGTGGCTTACGAGGAACTGCTGCGCAGCACCACTGCCACGCGCGAAGCTGTCACGCTGCTGCAAACCGTGCTCGATTACCTTAGCGATCCCGCCGACTTGAAGAGTCTCAAGTCGCTGTACTGGGCCGTGATGCCGGAAGAATACCGCGAACTGGTTCAGAGCGATGTCGATCTGCGCGCCGCGCTGACCGCGATCTTCGCCGAGTGGCGCAATATTGAGGAATTTCTCTGGCCCGCACCGGGTGAGTATCATGTTCACGAACGCGCCGAGGCGTATGAATGGCTGTACGACGATCTGGCCCTGTACCGGCAGCGCGTGCGGCGCTGGTTACAGGCGGTGTCGCTGCCCGTTGATCAACTTGTGCTGACCGTTGCCCAGGATATTTTCACCGAACCGGCGGATATCGCGCTGGCGCACAAGGTCGCCGTCCTGCTGCACGGGATCGCCGTCGCGCACCCCGATTGGCGTCTGCCGCAGTTCGTCGAGGAACTGCGCGTGATCAGTGGCAACCAGCGGCGCTTCATCGGCTTTGACGACGCCGAAAAGGGCTACGAACCGCGTCCCGGCGTGGTGACGGTTGCTACCATGCACGCCGCTAAGGGGTTGGAATGGGATCGCGTCTACCTGATGGCCGTCAGCAGTTACGGATTTCCCTCCGCGCAGCCGTATGATAGCTTTATTGGCGAGCGCTGGTATGTGCGCGGCAGCTACGACGGCCTGATCGCCCACCTGAACCTGGAATCTGAACTCGCCGCGCAGTTGGACGCCGTCTTGCACGGACACGACTATATCGAGGGCGAGGCGACTCTCCGCGCGCGCACGGATTACGCGAAAGAGCGACTGCGCCTGTTGTACGTGGGCATCACGCGCGCCAAACGCGAGTTGATCGTCACCTGGAACATGGGCCGTTTCTGGCAAAAGGGCCGCGAATTCGAGAACCAGCCCGCGCTGCCGCTGGTCGTGCTAGGCGAATATCTGCGTTGATCGTGCAATCACGGGATGTGTAACATAAGATGCTGCCTTCGACGTTTCATTTTACCCAGAGCAATCTACAGGATTATGTGGACTGCGCGCGGCGCTTCCAACTGCGCTACGTCGATAACCAGGCGTGGCCCGGCGTGCAGGCCGAGCCGCTGCTCGAACATGAGCGCTTTCTGGAGCGCGGTAGTCGTTTCCACCGGCTGGTAGAGCGCCACCAGTTAGGACTTGACCCGGTAACGCTCGAATCAGCTATTGACGATCCTCAAGTCCTTAACTGGTGGCGGTCGTATTTGCAGTTCACTGATCTGCACCAGCTTGAGGGACGTAGGTATCCGGAATTTACCCTGACAGCGGAGTTAGAGGGGTATCGTTTTTCTGCAACGTATGATCTCCTGGTTGTCTTGCCGGATCATAGTGTGATGATCTTTGACTGGAAGACGTACCGTCGTTTACCCGAGTCTCGTTTTCTCGAACAACGGGTACAGACCCGGTTGTATATGTTGGTGGCGGCTTTGTCTGCGGAGCGGTTTTTAGGGCGGGTGTTGGACCTGTCAGGGCTTAGGATAGTTTTTTGGTGTGTGAGTGATCCTACTGCTCCGGTGGAGTTTACCTATTCACAGCGTTGTTTTGATCAGGATCGTAGTTTTTTCCGGCGCGTGGTGGATTCGATTTATCAGCGTTCGGTTGATGATGTTTGGCCGTTGGTCGCAGATGATGTTTTTTGTAGGTATTGTTTGTTTCGGTCACTGTGTGGGCGTGGTGTGGAAGGTGGGGATTTGGACGAAATCAGTAGTGTGTTTGGTTATCTGGGCGGGGATGGTTTTGACTTTGGATTTTTTGATGTTGATGAGGTTGGTTTTTAGGGTAAATGACTACACGAAATATTTACGCCTGGCACTATCCCGACTCGCCAACCCCACCGGTGGATATCCAACAACTTGTGGGGGGGCATCCTCTCGTCGCGCATATACTGGTCCAGCGCGGCTATACCGATCCCGACGATATCCGCGCGTTTCTCTCACCGGACACCTACACGCCCACCCCGCCGGAGGCGCTGCCCGATCTGGTGACCACCGCCGACCGCTTGACTGCCGCCATCCACCGCCAGGAAACGATCCTGGTATGGGGCGATTTTGACGTGGATGGGCAGACCTCAACCGCGCTGCTTGTGGACGCCCTGGAACGCCTCGGCGCGCGGGTGACGTTCTACATTCCCCACCGCCTGCGCGAATC
>CAZMNL010000298.1:0-4423 GCA_964567525.1 uncultured Anaerolineaceae bacterium | reverse complement strand
GCACCTGCTGCGCCACCTGGGTCAGAATGTCCGCATCCGGCGTCAGCAGCACGTCGGTATGCACACCCGGCGTAGCAGACAGCGCGCCGGAGAGTGTCGCCGTCACCACGCGCGGCGCAGAGTCCCCGGCTCCATCGCCGCGACTCATCGTGCAGCCGGTGATCACGGCCACCGCTGCGATCACGCCTATCACGGCCCGTGTCATCGTCCGCCACCTGCGCATAAACCCTCTACCTCTCGCACTTGCAAAGCACCTGCGCGAAGTATACCACGTCCTGCGCATACAAAACGTCCCCGGCAGGATCACCCGCCAGGGACGCAAACAGGCTGAATTAAACCCGCCGACTACGCCGCCGGGTTGAGCAGCGAGCCATCCTCGCCCCACTCCATGCGGCGGTCGTCTTGCAGCACGATATGCGGGCGTGTGCGCCGCGCGATGGCGTCAGCGTCCAGAATCACCTGCTTGATCTGATCTTTGTGCGAGGGAAGCTCGAACATCACGTCAAGCAGCGCATTCTCAACGATGCTGCGCAGACCGCGCGCCCCGGTTTCGCGGAGCACCGCCAGGTCAGCGGCTTCGCTCAGCGCGTCGTCGGTAAACAACAACTCCACGCCATCCACCGCGAACATCGCCTTAAACTGCCGCGTGATCGCGTTCTTCGGCTCGGTCAGGATGCGCACCAGCGCGTCACGATCCAGCGGATCGACCACCGTCGTCACCGGCAGACGCCCGACCAACTCCGGCAGCAGGCCAAACTTGATCATGTCTTCCGGCGCGACCTTGTGCATCAATTGAGCAGGCGTCACCGTCGTCGAGGACCCGGCCTTATCAAAACCAAGCGAGCCTTTCACGCCCACGCGCCGCGCGATGATCTCGCCCAGCCCGTCAAACGTCCCGCCGCAGATAAACAGGATGTTGCGCGTGTCAAGCTGGATAAATTCCTGGTGTGGGTGTTTGCGCCCGCCCTGCGGCGGCACATTGGCGACCGTGCCTTCGATGATTTTCAGCAGGGCTTGCTGCACACCCTCGCCGCTCACGTCGCGCGTGATCGAGGGGTTGTCGCCGGATTTGCGCGTGATCTTGTCGATCTCGTCAATGTAGATGATCCCCTGCTGCGTGCGGGCGACATCGTAGTCAGCGGCTTGCAGCAGCCGGACCAGGATATTTTCGACATCCTCGCCCACATAGCCCGCTTCGGTCAGCGACGTAGCATCGGAAATACAGAACGGCACGTCGAGCATCCGCGCGAGCGTCTGGGCCAGCAGGGTTTTTCCGCTGCCGGTTGGCCCGATGAGCAGCACGTTACTCTTGTCGATCTCGACTTCCGCCATCATGCCGCCCGCGTTCACGCGCTGGTAGTGGTTATACACCGCCACCGACAGTGTGCGCTTGGCCTGTTCCTGCCCGATGACGTACTGGTCCAGTTCGCTGAGAATCTCGCGCGGCGGGGGCACGCGCTCGATCTGGAAATCACTGTCGGTCAGCGGGAGATCATCCTCGTGCAGGATGTCATAACACAGGTGGATACATTCATGGCAGATCGATACGCCATCCGGCCCAGGAATGATCTGTCCGACTTCTTCAATCGTGCGACGGCAGAAGGAACACCGTTGGGGTCCAAGCAGGTAACTCACGTTAATATACCTTACCTATACTACATTGCCGATCTTACGTCCCGCTGTCGTGGGACAGACTGAGGGCGGGATTCAGCCCCGCCCCAACAATACCCGGCCCAGGCCGGATCGTCAAGCTGTTGGCCCGTGCCAGGCCCTATTCCGTCTTGACGGCTTTTTCCGGCGGTTCCAGCACGCTGTCAATCAGGCCGTAGTCCACCGCCTGCTGCGCCGACATATAGCGGTCGCGGTCGGTGTCCTCTTCGATGCGCTCAATCGGCTGGTCGGTGCGCTCCGCCAGAATCTGGTTCAGCAGATCGCGCTGGCGCAGGATTTCGCGCGCCTGGATATCGATATCGGTCGCCTGCCCCCCGCCGCCGGAGGTCCAGGGCTGGTGCATGTGGATCGTGGCGTTGGGCAGCGCGAAGCGGCGGCCCTTCGTCCCGGCAGCCAGCAGCACCGTGCCGAAGCTCGCCGTCAGGCCGACGGCCACCGTCATCACCGGGGCGCTGATCTGGCGGATGGTATCGTAGATCGCCAGCCCCGCGTAGATCATGCCACCGGGCGAATTGATGTACATCTGGATTTCGCGTTCCGGGTCCTCGCGGTTGAGGAACAACAACTGCGCAACAGTCAGGTTCGCTACCTGGTCGTTAATGCCTGTGCCCAGAAACACAATACGCTCTTTGAGCAGCAGTGAGAAAATGTCGTAAGCGCGCTCACCACGCCCGCTGGTTTCGATCACCATCGGGACCAGTCCGTTATAGAGGTCCATATCGTTTTGGCTCCTTGTTATTCTCACCGGCGACAAAGCGCGCGTGGCGCTGCCGCATCCCTAGTCGTTATCCTCTTCCCCGGCGTCGTTCTGATCTGGATCGTCCCCGGCGCTCTCGACTTCAGCGGTCTCGGCAGCATCAGCGGCCTCAGCAGCGTCAGCGACCTCAGCAGCGTCAGCGGCCTCGGCGGGGGTTTCGCTCTCGGATTCGTCTTGCTCTTCCTCTTCCTCGCGCACGACGCCAACAGGCGGCTCTTCGCCCTTCACAATCGCCACCAGGCGCTCAATCGCGCGGTCGGTCACGATGCGGCTGCCGATGTTCAAGCGCGACAGCGCCGTATCGAAGATCGAGCGGAACTGCGGCGAATCGGGCGTGCCACCGAACCGCGCCACCAGTTTATCAATCGCGGCGTCAATATCGGCATCGGTGCTGTCGAGCTGCTCCTGCACCACCAGTTCACCCAGCGCCAGTGATCGCTCGGCGCGGAGTGTCGCGTTTTCGCGGAACTGCTCGCGGAACTGTTCTTCGGTCTGGGCGGTCATCTCCAGATAGCGTTCCAGGTTCAAGCCCTGCGGCGCGAGCATGTTACGCTGCATATCCTCAATCAGGTCGTCGAGATGGTGTTGTACCAGTTCCTCAGGATAGTGGAAGGTCCCACCTTTGACCAATTCATCAAGCGCCTGTTCCGCGATGATGTTATCCACCTGCGACTCGGCATACTCTTCTAGCTGTTTGCGTACATTGATACGCAGTTCAAGAATCGTCTGGATTTCTTCGTCATCTTGTGCGATGCGCTGCGCGAGTTCGTCCGACCATTCCGGCACATGGCGCGACTGCACCTGTTGAATCGCCGCTTCGATGCGCAGCCGCCGCCCGGCGAGTTCTTCTTCTTCGTAATCTTCGGGCAGATCGAGATAGAATTCCAGTTCGTCACCGGCCTGCGCGCCGACAAACTCCGCCGAAAAACCAGGGAAAAGGTCTTTGTCGTCCTCGCGCAGCACGCGGGTGAAGTCGTGACGGTGGAACAACTCGCGTTCCGGATCGTTGTCCTCGTCGTCTTCGCCGTTTTCGTCTTCGTCGCCGTCGAGATCATCATCGCCAGCATCGAGATCGTCATCAACTACTTCTTCGCTGTCGGCGATTTCCTCGATACCGTCGTCGTCGCTGTCATCGTTGATGCCGTCATCGTCGCTGCCGTCATCGTCGTCGCTGTCGTCGGCGGCGGATTCTTCAAACATCGCGTCACGCTCGGCAATCTCTTCTTCGTTGAGCAGCACGCCCACATAGAAGTGCCCAAACAACGCCTGGTCGCCGATGCGCGCGGGGCGGTCCACGTCTTCGATCACCGCTTCCCGTTCGAGGAGTTCTTCCATCGCGTCTTCGACCATTTGATCGGTGACTTGCACCGGCTCAAATTCCATCCGCAGCGCGCGGTAGTCGCCCAGGTCTACTTCAGGCACTTTAGGGACGATAAACACCAGCTTATGCCCCTGTTCCTCGACGCTTTCGAGCCGGCCTGGGGTATACGGCCTGACCTCGGAAACCTCCAGCGCTTCCTGATACACGTCGTTGCCGATACGCTCCAGGGCATCACCCAGCACGTAATCGAAGCCGAACATACTGACAATGACGTTAAAAGGCGCTTTGCCGGGGCGGAACCCCGGAATGCGCGCTTTTTGGGCGATCTGCCGTGCCGACTGCCGCAGGGCCTTCTCGATGCGTTCTGCCGGCAGATCAACCGTCAGCCGGGCAGTGTGATTATCCAGATGCTCAGTTTGAACCGTAACCATGATGTCCTTCGCTTCTTGCTCGCGTTTCGCGATTATAACATTTCGAGGGATCGGCGACCATAGCCCCGCCGGGGTTCTGATGCCACTCTTACACAGGTAGTTTTCAGCCGACAGTTGTCAGTTGTCAGTCATTTCGTAAGACTGAACCCGGTTGTCCAGGTAACGCGCTGACGGCTGTGAACTGATAAGGCTACGCCATAAAAATAATTACCCCATCCCCTACCCCCTTCCCTCAGGGAAGGG
>CAZMNL010000297.1:0-4426 GCA_964567525.1 uncultured Anaerolineaceae bacterium | reverse complement strand
CCGCGCTACACCGACGCGATCACGGTCAAGGCGGCGTTCGAGGCGCTCGGCTTGCCGACTGACCGGCTCGACACGGCACAGTTTATGCAGCACAACGATGATTTAGCGGGTGAGGAACAAGGAGCAACAATGTCTGAACAGGTGAAATCCGAGGGGATCAAGCGGCTGCCCACCGCGCAGCCGGTCCGCGCGCCGCAGATCGCGGTCAGCAGCAAGTACGCCGATCTCGACGCGGTGGATATGGCCTTCATGCACACGTGGCTGAGCCGCACCGGGCAGTGGTCGCCGACCGCCGCCTTCATGCGCGAGCTGGCCCACAAAGCCTATCGCGCGGTCGATCAGGGATCGCTGGATGCGGGCGCGGTGCGCGCGCTGCCGGTCAAGGCCGACGAACTGATGCACACCGACAACGAGGGCTACGGCTCGGAGTGGGTCCCGGACGTGTGGTCCACCGAACTGTGGCGCAAGGCGCGCAGCGAAAACGTGATCCTGCCGCTGTTCCGCGTGATCGAGATGCCGTCCAACCCGTTCGAACTGCCGATCTCCGGCACGGACCCGACGGTTTACTACGTGCCGGAAACGCAGGACGAAGACGACCTGACGCTGGGCAGCGCGAATCCGCTGCCGGATAGCCAGGTCGGGAGTGGCAAGGTCACGCTGACGGCGAAAAAGCTGGCGCTGCGCGTGGGCTTCTCAGCGGAGCTGGCGGAGGACTCCGCGATCCCGCTGATCCCGCTGTACCGCGAGCAGGCCTTGCGCGTGATGGCCGAGGCGATTGATCACGTGCTGCTGAACGGCGACACGACCACCACCGCGACCGGCAACATCAACAGCGACAACGCCGCGCCCGCCGGGACGACGAGCTACCTGGCGTTTAACGGGCTGCGCAAGCTGCCGCTGGTGACCAACACCGACAACGCGCAGGACGCCACCGGCGCGCCGAGTGTCGCGCTGATGCGCACCACGCGCTTCCTGATGCCGCCGCGTTACGCCCTGAAGCCGAATCAATGCGCCTGGGTGGTCGATTCGAGCACGTATGCCAAGCTGCTCTCGCTGACCGACGTGGCGACGGTGGACAAGTACGGGCCGTATGCGACCGTGCTCACCGGGGAGATCGCCAAAGTGGACGGTGTGCCGGTGCTGGTCAGCGCGGAGATGCCGCTGACGCAGGCCGACGGTAAGGCCGACACGACCGGCAACACCAAGGGGCAGGCCGTGTGTGTCTACCGTCCGGGCTGGGTGGTGGGCTACCGCCGCCGCGTGGCCGCGACGATGGACTATTTGCCGTACTACGACGCTTACCAGATGGTGGCGACGGTGCGGCTGGCCTTCGCGCCCTTCGATACCGAGGCCGCCAGCGTGCTGTATAACCTGACGGTTTAAAGCGATAAGCGGTAAGCGGTAAGCGGTAAGCGATAAGCGGTTGGCTATGGTGCGTGTGGGTTTGGGGTGCAGGGCGCAGATGAACGCCGGTTTTTTCTACGTTGCTGCGGTGTTGTTCGGGGGATGTTTACGTCCCGTGTCCCCAGGCTAACAGCCCAAAGCTAATCGCTAATCGCTGTTTTCACTCCACGCTGCTAAACGCCACGAACAGGTGCAGTGTGCCCAGTACCAGTTGATCGCCATGCGCGATGACGTACTCGCGGTGGGGCAGCAGGGAATCCTGGTTGATGTGCGTGCCGTTGGAACTGCCGATATCGGTGAGGATCAGCTTGTCGTCGCGGCGTTCGAGCTTGCAATGCTGGCGCGAGACGCCGTGCCGCATGGCGTTGAAGCCGGAGAGATCGATGATCGTATGGGGCGTGGCGGTCTGGCCGCGTCCCAGGATCACCGGCTCGTCCAGCGGCAGCGTGACACACGTACCGGACGGCAGGAACTGCAAAATGACGCTGGCCTCCGCGAGCAGGTGCGTGATCGCGTGCGCGTCGCTGGGCATCGTGACCGGGAGACGTTCCAGCCGCCGGATCGAAGTAGGCCGTTCCAATGCGCGCGTCAGCATGGCGAAGGGATAGCCACATTCCGGGCAGGCTGCCGCATCGTGCGGGGCCTGGTGATGGCAAGAGGGGCAGCGGCGCAGATTTTTTCCCGCACCTACAGGGATGTTTGTATCGTCAGCCATTATATTGTGTGTGTGCATCATCACTCAAAGTGAAAGGCGCTTACTCCTATTCTAGCACGTAAAACGTCCGCGTGAAAAGAGGGTATTTTACCTTACTATATCACAAATTTATATAAAAAGTTATAAAAATAATTACCAAAAACGTAGTAATCGCTATATCAAGGAGCGTGTGGAATGGTGATCTATGCAACCCTGGCAGAACTACGGCGCTACCTGGCGCTGGCAAGCGATCAAACGACGGATGACGACGTGCTGCTGATGGCGCTGGAAACCGCCTCGCGCCTGATCGAAAGCTACACCGGGCGGCACTTCGCGCCCCGGCACGCGGCGCGCGTCTACAGCATCCCCGGCGGGCGCGAGCTGCTGCTGGGCGCGGACCTGCTCGAACTGAGCAGCGTCACCAACGGCGACGGCAGCGCGATCTCACTGGACGCCGTGCATGTGCAGCCCGCCGGGGCGGTGGTCGGCGCGAGCCTGGTGCTGGACCGCACGCGCGCGGTTTTCACCCACACCGGCGACCCGGTGGACGCGGTGCAGGTGGCGGGCGTCTGGGGCTACCACCCGGATTGGGCGCACGCCTGGGCCGACTCCGGCGACGCGGTGGCAAATAACCCGCTCAGCGCGGACGCCGATACGCTCGCGGTCAGTGACGCGGACGCGCCGCTGGCGACCGGCTACGGGGTGCGCTTCGCGGTCGGGCAGTTGCTCCGCACCGGTGATGAGTATCTCGCGGTGCTGGCGGTCGATGCGGGCGCGAACGAACTCACGGTCGCGCGCGGGGTGTGCGGCACGACGGCGGCGAGTCATGCGCAGGGCACCGGGATCGACGTGTACGCCGTGCCGGGCGACATTCGCGGCGTGTGTCTGCGGCTGGCAAGCTGGCTGTACAAGCAGCCGGACGCGGGTTTTGTGCAGCCATCGGGCGGGCTGCGCGGCGCGTTGATCGTGCCGCCTGCCCTGCCGGACGACGTGCAGCGGATGCTCGCGCCGTATGTGCGGATCAGGGTGGCGTGAATGGGCAGCGGCAGCGCGCCGGGTTCGTAGGGGCGTATTGAAATACGCCCCTACAACGCATCCGTAAGGAAAAGGTCTACAGCACATAACAGGGCGCGGTTTTCTCGCTTTACCTTTGTCCTTCTCTGCGCCCTCTGCGGTGAATGCTTTTGCACAAAGGAGATATCACACATGGGCGTTTTTACAACCGCGCTCGACAACCTCGCGGCGGTCGAGGTGCAAGGCGTGCAGTCCTACCCGTTGGGCGACACGCCCGACTCACTGACGCGCGCGCAGCTTCCCGCGCTGATCCTCATGCCGGAAGCGGGCGACGACTCGCGCGGGATGCACTCACGCGGGATGCAGCCGACCGGGTTCAGCGCCGGAGACGCGCGCCTGAGCGTGCAGATCGCGCACGTGCTGATCTACGGTCCGGCGGCGGACGGGGCCGGGCGGCGGGCCGCGCTGCCCGATCTCGTCGCGTTGATCGACGACTACACGGCGGCGCTGGCCGCTGATCCGAAGCTGGGCGGGGCGCTGCCGCTGGCGCTGACGTTTGCCGTGCGCGTGGGGATCGTGCGCTACGGCGGCACGGCGTACTACGGCGCGGTGTTCACGCACGACTGGGTGCTGCACGTGAGCGGGTGAGTTCGGGCTAAACGCGCGATCAGCGGGCCGTTTACGGTCCAGCAGGTGTGTAGCCCGGTCCATGCGAAGAGTCGCTAAACGTTATTTCCGAAGGAAACGAGGAACCATGACCAGCACCTTTCAAGTTGAGATCGACTGGGACCACGACGGGACGTGGACCGACGAGTCCGCGTATGTGCAGCGCGTGCAGGTGCGCAGCGGATTCGCCGAACCGGGCGACCCGGTCGCGGACGTGGGGCGCTGCGTGCTGACGCTGGACAACGCCACGCGGCGCTACAGCCCCGGCTATGCGCCGGGGCCGCTGTACGGTAAGCTGCTGCCCCGGCGCGCGGTGCGCGTGCGGGCCGTCAGCGGCGCGCAGACCTGGACCCTGTTTCGCGGGTTCATCGAGCGCATCGCGCCGGACGCGGGCGCGTGGGGCGCGGGCACGGTGCAGATCGGGTGTGTGGACGCTATCGCGCTGCTGGATCGCCAGCGTATCAGCGTGCCGCACGCGGAGTCGAAAGCGGTCGATGCGGGCATCGGCGCGATTGTGAGCGCGGTGTATACACCCCCGGCGACCGCCTACGACGACAACGGCGACGCGGTGACACACTACGGGCGCGCATGGCCGCCGGAGCAGACCACTGCGTTACACGCACTGCGCGACGTGGCGCGGGCGGTCTA
>CAZMNL010000296.1:0-4496 GCA_964567525.1 uncultured Anaerolineaceae bacterium | reverse complement strand
CCATACCCAGTCGATCTTGTCACTATATTGGCGCATCAGCTCTCCGGTAGCGACATCCCACAGGATGATCTTACCATCGCGCCCCCCGGAAATGGCCCGGCTGCCATCGTGGTTGAAAATCACGCTCAGGACGCCGTCACTGTGCCCCACCAGGCGGCGGACCTCATCCCCGGTATCCACGTTCCACAGGATAAGCGTATTATCAGCCGAAGCGGACAGGAAGGTTTTTTCATCGGGACTCAAGGCCACGCTCCACACCCAGCCCGTATGCCCGGTATACGTGCGGATAACGTCGCCGGTGCGGACATCCCACAGCTTGATGGTTTTGTCCCAGGACGTGGTCAGGAAACGCCGCCCGTCGGACATAAACTTCAGACCGAATATCCCGTCCTCATGGCCCGCATAGGTGCGAATGGCCTCTCTGGTTGCCATGTCCCAGCACACCACCAGCCTGTCATACCCACCCGAACAGGCCATCGTGCTGTCCGGGCTGAAGTCAACGGCCCAGATAGACGTATCGCCGTGCAAGTGCCCTTCGATGACATCGGGTGTATCGAGATCGTCCGGACCCAGGATATCCAGCAGCGTGTAAGTCCGCGCGTCCCACAGGTACAGCACGTTTTCGTTTCCGACGGAAAGGATATAGTTCCCGTCGGGGCTTCTCGCCAGGGCGTAGATAGCGGTCGTGTGTCCTTCGATCACGTCCGGCGTGTCGGGATCATCCGGCTCAAACGCATGGATGAGCGCGCCGGTTTCGGCGTCCCACAGCCATATCGCGCTATTCCGATCCCCGCCGATCACCTGTGAACCGTCCGCGCTGAATACGATCTGATAAACAGTCCCTTGCGGCCCTTCAAAGGCGTGGATAAACCCATCGACGCTGATATCCCACAGGCGCAGCGTGCCATCCCAGGAAGACGTGATAAACTGCCTGCCGTTGGGCAAAAACGCCGCGTCAAAAGCCCGATCGTCATGCCCGACGAACCGGCGAATTTCCGATCCCCTTTCCGGGTTCCACAACCGGATGCTTTGATCCTGCGAAACAGTCAACAACATGGTGCCGTCAGGACTGAACACGGCACTATGGACGCTTGCTGTATGGTCTGCGTTCGTTAGTTTCTCTTCGCCGGTTTCCCAATCCCACAACATCCATTTCCGGTCATGCGTCACCGTGGCGAGCGTCGTGCCATCCGGGCTAAGCTGTACCTGGTAAACGATGTGCGTGTGTTCGAACTGGCGGACGACGGTCGCCGTTTCCACGTCCCAGACCAGGACAAAGTAATCATCGCTCGCCGAAAACAGCGTGCTGCCGTCCGGCGTAAATGCTACGTAGTTAAGCCGCTTGGCGTGCCCTTCGCGCGCTTCGGTTTCCGGATCATCGACCGGGAAGGTTTGCAGCAGATCGCCGGTTTCAACGTCCCACAGCCGGATCGTCTCGGAAGCCGTCGCCAGCACGCGCCCATCGGGCGAAAACGCCACGCTCATCACGGTGTCGGGATGCTCCGATAAGATGTGCAGGGTTTCGCCGGTTTCGATATCCCAGAGGCGCGCCGCCTGGTCCAATGACGCCGAAGCCGCTAAACGCTCGTCAGGGCTAAAGGCCACGTCAGCAACTCTCTGCGTATGGCCCTCGATGATATCCTCGGTGGCCGGGTCGTCCGCCGGAAATTCACGGATCAGCGTGCCGGTCTGGACATCCCACAGCCGCATCGTCTGATCTTCCGATCCGGAAAGTACCCGCGTGCCATCCTGGCTGAGCGCGATCCGGTATACCGGGCCGCTATGCCCGGCGAATACGTGGCGCGTGCCCGGCGCATACGCCGCTTCGGACAGGGCGCGGTATTCCTGCTCCGGCAGGCTGCCGACCTTGCGCGCCTCAAGCGCCAGCGTGATCGCCAGGTCGGCGTCGTTGTCGCGGTAGAGCGCCACCTGTGAGTGTGAGAGCAGCGCCAGATCGTGCGAAAGCCGGGCGTTGGCCTGCGCCTTGGCGCGTTCGTTGAACGCGGCGGCTGATAGCGCGAGCGCCCCGATAACGCCCAGGATCAGCACCGCCGCCAGGATGCGTAACCGGTTGCGCGCGCGCCGTTCCAGCGCGATCTCGCGCGCCTGGCGTTCGGCTTCAATCGCCGCCAGGCGATCACGTTCGGCCAGGCTGGTTTGCAGAAATTCGCGTTCCTCAACGGTCAGCGCGACGGTAGACTCGGCGCTCCATTCCTCGAACTGGGCCAGGCGGCCCCCGCTCAACAGAAAACCGGGCTGCCGACTCGCCCCCGCCCATTCCTGGCAGGCCGCTGCCAGCAGACGCTGCATCCGCACATCGCTGCGGCTTTCTTCCAGCCACTTACGAAGCTGCCCCCATTCGCGGATCAGGGCTTCGTGCGCGATCTCGATGCTCGGTTCGCGGGTTGTCGGGTCGTGCTGGAAGGTGAACAGGCGATATTTGCCAAAGGCGTCCAGCAATTCCTGCAAAACCGCGTGATTGGAAACCACCGCGTTCAGCTCGGAGAACAGCACCGGGCGGCGCGTGTCCTCGATCCCTTCGCCCAACGTGATCATGCGCAGGAAAACCTGCCGTACAAACTGCTGGGATGCTGCCGGTATCTGCTGGTAAAGCTCTTCGGCGCGCCGGGCGAGCGCTTGCAGCACGCCGCCGCTCGCCTGGTAGGCTTTCAGCGTCAGGGTATTGCCTTCGCGCCGTTCGAAAAGCTCGGTCAGGGTATATTGCAGCAAGGGCAGCGCGCCTGGCTCACCGCGCAAATCCGCGATAATCGCAGCGACCAACGGCGGCTCCACCTTCAGCCCGACGCGCGCCGCCGGTTCGCGGATCGCGCGCTCAAATTCCTGTGGCGAAAACGGTACGACGATCTCGGACCGGGCGCGCATCAGTTCGGCAAAATCGCCATAGACCAACGGCCTGTCGTAGAAGTCGGCACGCAGCGTGATGATCACATGCACGCGGCTGCCGGCAGCAGTGACGGCAGTATACAGGCTGTCGAGAAACAGCGCGATATCAGCGTCATTGTCATTTCTGGCCAGCACAAACAGTTCTTCAAACTGGTCAATCACCAGCAAAAGCTCTTGCTCAGGCGGCAGAATCGCATCAAGCACGTTGTTCAGCCCGTCGCGGCTCGCCTGAAGCTGGGCCAGCATGTCCGGCGCGGGGCTGCCGGATACGCCCAGCAGCACGGCGGCCAGCGTTTCAAACGGCTGCGCGCCCGGCGTCATTTCGGCAAAATACCAGTGCGCCGATCCCGGCAGTTGGTCACGGCGCAGGGCGGGCACAAGCCCGGCTTTCACCACGCTGGATTTGCCACTGCCGCTTGGCCCGACCACCGCCAGAAAACGCTGAAACGGGACCGTTTCGCTCAGCCGGGCGAGCAAGTGTTGGGTGAGTTCCTCGCGCCCGAAAAAGTCGTCGGCGTCGGATTCTTCGAATGCGCGCAGCCCCTTGTAGGGGTTGATCGAAACGGTCAGCATGGCGTCGATACGTTCGGCATCCGGCTGCTGCCCGGAGATCGCCGCGCGGAACGCCGCCGCAAATTCCAATGCAGACGAATAACGTTCGTCCGGCGCTTTGGCGGTGGCTTTTTGCAGCACCGCGAA
Source organism: uncultured Anaerolineaceae bacterium (assembly GCA_964567525.1). Lineage (GTDB taxonomy): Bacteria > Chloroflexota > Anaerolineae > Aggregatilineales > Aggregatilineaceae > CAYRNY01. Next base: position 893 of record CAZMNL010000296.1, on the reverse strand, counting down.
AACATCGGCGGGGATGCTTTCGTCGGGCGGCAGCGGCTCGGACAGGTGATAGTTGACCCAGCGACTCACGCTCTTTTCGTTGATCACCGGTTTGCCGCTCAATACGCGGTGCAGCACATAACCCAGGCTGTAGATATCGGATTGGATGGTGGGCGGCTCACCGCGCAGCAGTTCGGGCGCGGTGTATTCCAGCGACCCAGTGAAACCGGAGCCACTGGAAAAATCCCGCCCATCCTTCCAGCGCGACGCGATCCCAAAGTCGGCCAGATAGGCGTTGCCGTCCTGGTCAAGCAGGATATTTTCGGGCTTGAGATCGCGGTGAATGACGCCGTTCCGGTGCGCCAGCGCCAGCGCCGACGTGATCTGGTCCAACAGGCGTTGGGCGACATCGAGCGTCAGCCCGTTTTTCTGCCGCAGGTGATCATGCAGGCTGAGCGGATAGTAGCGCATGACCAGAAACGCCCGGTCGGGTTCGCGCCAGAAGTCGAACAACGGCACGATATAGGGGTGTTCGAGCCGCGCGACGATCTGGGCTTCGCTCTCAAAGCGGCGGATAAACTCAGGGCGGTTGGCGTATTCAGGTAGGATGACTTTGATCGCCACCTCACGCTCGACGGTTGGCTGATAGGCTTTGTAAACAGCCCCAAACCCGCCAGCCCCTATTTTCTCCGACAACGTATAGCCTTTGAACTTCTGGCCAGTCCAGTTATCCACCATCATAGCCGCCTCGCGCACTATCAAACCGCCGATAAGTGTTGATGATCATTATACTCTGTTTGACATGTTTTTGATAAAGCAATGAATCGGGGAGAGTGCATTCCAGATTGGGGGTAACTACTTTGACAATGTTAAATTCAAGGGCTGCGAGCCTTTTTAAGGCGCGAACGGCGTGA
>CAZMNL010000295.1:0-4496 GCA_964567525.1 uncultured Anaerolineaceae bacterium | reverse complement strand
GTCAGCGCCAGGTCGTGATCCGGCGATTCGCTCACCCGTTGGCGCAGCGCGCCCGCCACCGCCAGCGCGGGATACACGCCGCCGCCGGTCCCCCCGGCTGAGATCATGATGCGCATGATGGTTAACCCTTTTTCTTCAACACAAGAATACGCTCAAACTTAGTCGTTTTCGTCTGGCGGCGCGAACGCCTTTCGTCCGGTATCTGGTCATCGAAGATTAACTCGACACCAAGCTGTTGTTCGCTGACTTTTACGGCTAAATCGGACAATATTTCAGCGGTGCGCTGACGTTTACCGTTACGTTCTACGTCGCCCAACACTAACACGCAATATTTCTGCGGCTTCAAAACACGGTTCATTTCCTGCAAACAGACCGCCATTTGTTCGAGATAGACCTTTGAATTGGCCGTCAAAGAGGCGTCCAATTCCTTCCAATTCTCAACGCCCAGAAACCACAAACGCAGCCGATTATCACGTGCGTAGTCCAATGCACCAAAATAAGGCGGGCTGGATATGACCGCATCCACAGATTGAGCGTCTGCCGGCAGACGCATCGCGTTGACCTGCCAGAGCCGATAGCGACGGTCCGCCCAGTCCGGCGAAAACTGGGTGCGGCGATAAGCGCGCTGCACCTTCGCCAGTAACCGCGAGCGCAAATCGCGGTAAGCATACATTTCGGGATACTGATCCGGTGGATATTTCTTTTTACGCAGATAGGGCACCAGATGACTCGCCGGATAAGACAGAAAACCCGGCCTGACGTGATGCAGTATGCCCAACAGGCACGCCGTCAAGAAGATGTCATCCCGTTCGCGCAGCAGGCGAAAAGCGACCAGAACTTCCCGCAGCGTATCCGGGTGAAAGAACTCACGCACCCAGTCGGGCACGGTTTCCAGGGATTCGGTTTTGGCGAGTTGTTCAACCTGATCGATCAGGCGGCGCGCATTCGCCAGGGCCTCATTTTTCGTGGCGGGCGCTTCGAGCTTGCCCCTGGTGAGCACATATGCATACGGGCTGAGATCGTTGGCCCATGCCTGCCGCCCATTTAAAACCGCCTCCAATGGAATTACCCCGGCCCCAGAAAACGGATCGAACACGATATCTCCGGGTTCAGAATAGAGTTTTATAATCGCGTTTGCCATCCCCGATTTCATTTTTCCCACGTAGGGTGAAAGCTGGTGCAGGGTGCTTTCTCGTTTGTTAAACGAACCGCGCCACATTCTCGAATCCAGCTTCGAGAATGTAGGAAGTATGTCCTCTGGGAATAACGACAACTGGTATATTTGCTCCATACTGAACCTGAAAAACTAATCTATGCGCCAACTGCGCGAACGGCTTTCATCGACAATATTGCCGCGATGTAAAACGCTGACAACCCGGTACAGCCGTTGATCGTCCTGCTGCTCAATCACGATATCCACATACCACACGTGGTTATCCATCTCGTGCGGCGCAACCTCAAAGGCTTCCAGGAACAGGCGCGGCAAACGCACGGTTTCCAATGTATGCACCGGCGGCTGAGGATCATCAACCGTCGGGATGCGCTGCGGCAACAATACAACATCAGGCGCGATCCACGCATTATCCTGCATATCGCCGTATTTGGGACACACGCGTAAAGTGGAGCCACACAACGAATCTTTGAAGAACACGACATCAACCTGCTTATGGCGGCGGACCATTTCATTTGCAAGACGATTGATGATCGAATGTGCGCCGTGTGATGGCTGGTTACGGATCGCGCCGTCAAGATGGCACCATACACAGAACTCCTGCGCCATCGGTGGACGTTCGGAGATATTGATGCTGTTTCCCTCACCACCCTTGACTTCTAGAGCCGCAAAATAGTGCAAGCCTGATTTTTGTTCCACCGTGATTGCAAAATCATAACGCTGCTGGCTACTCAACTGCTGAAAGCCCACAATCAAAGCGCGATCCTGTAATCGTTGCAGCACACGCGCCACATAACGTTCGCGCTCAGTCGTGGATGAGGCTACAAAACTGCCCCGGATACTTTCGACGGCAGAACGAAAAACCAGATTGCCGTTGTAATCGGCGGGTTCGATATCGTGTTCGAGCAAGATATCAGGATGCAGTTCGTCGCATCGTGTCAACAGATCGATGGTGGGTTGGACCTGATCGACAACCGCATCATTGTGTTTGCAAGGCAGCATCAGTCATATCCTGTGGAATACGTGCAAAAATCCCCGACTCACCGCCCGCCGCCGTTCATGTAGCGGTGGCCTGTGGCGGGCTGCGATTGCTGGCTGACCTGCCGCGAGACGTTCAGCATCAGGCCGACCCCGGCGAGCGCCGCGACCAGGCTCGACCCGCCGAAGCTGATGAACGGCAGCGGGACCCCCGTCGGCGGCACGAGCGCAGTCATCACGGCGATATTCAACATGGCGTCATACGCCAACCAGCACGTCACACCTGCCACCAGCAGCTTACCGAACGAGTCATGCGAGCGCCGCGAGATCGTGAAGCCCCGGTAGATCAGCGCCACGAACAACGCGATCACGACAAACGCACCGAGCAAACCCATTTCTTCGCCGATGATCGCAAAGATGCTGTCGGTGTGCGGGAACGGCAGATTATTGGCGAACTTCTGCTGGCTCTCGCCCAGGCCGACCCCGGTCAGGCCGCCGTTGATGAACGCGGTTACGGACTGCTGCACGTGATCGCTGGCCTGCGAGAGGTCCTCGACCGCCGCCCAGTGATTTTCCAGGCGTTCGCGGGCATAGTCGAAGGTCATCACCATCTGCCACCCGGCCACGCCCATCGCCGAACCGATCAGCATTAACTGAAACAGGTCGGCCCCGGCGATGAAAAACATACTCAGCGCGGTCGCCAGGATGCTCGCCGCCGTGCTGAGGTCGGGCTGTAAGACGATCAGAAACGCGACCGTGCCGACCAGCACACTGAACGGGATGATGCCGTAAAACGGGTTGCGCAGCCGCCGCTGTTTGGCCGCCAACCACGCCGCCATGTAGATCACGACGGAGAACTTCGCCATCTCGCCGGGCTGGAACGACCCGCCGATCAGCGCGCGCTGCGCCTCAAAACGCACATCACCGAAGCGCAGCACCGCGACCAGCAGCAGGATCACGCCCAGCATCATCGGGACGGCCAGCGTGCGCCAGATGTGGAAGTCCACGCGCGCCAGGATCACGGCCACGATCACGCCGATCACCATTGAGCGCGCCTGCCGCACGAAAAAATACGTCGTGCTGTCGGAGCGCCCGGTTACCTGGTAGCTCACGTCAATCGACGCACTGTAGACCATCAGCAGGCCGATGGCGCACAGCGCCCCGACCACCAGCACCAGGTAGAGATCGATCCCGGCGGTATAGGCGCGCGGGCGCTCAACCGGGCGCGGGCGCGGTTGGGATGCCAGCGGCACCCCGCCGCGCTGCCGCTGTGCGGGGCGCTCGAACACCTCGGAATAGTCGAATTCGTCGTCGTCGTCGTCGATGTATTGTGGAATGTCAGACATAGCGATCCGTTTTCAATTAATATCGCTGGCGATGTGAACCTCACCCCCCTCAATCCCCCCTCTCCAGCCTCCAGAGAGGGGGGAAGCCAGGGCCATCTATTCTTGTTTGGAACGTGTGCGCGGCACACGCGGGGGTCAGGGGGTGAGGTTTGCCCTACCCCTCGACCGCGCGCACAGTGAAACCCTCAAAGCGCGCGGTGAACCCGTCCCCGGTCGGAGCGCAAACCATCACGCCGACCTGGGCCGCCGGTCCGGGCGGGAAATAGCCCTGTCGCAGCATCGTATAGGACTCGCCATCCAGTGAATACGCCACCTCGACCGCGTTATCGTGGCGCGTGACGCGCAGCCAAAGCGCCGACGGATCGCCCGCCAGCGGCAGGATCGACCAGTCGGAAAAGGCGCGCGTGACAACCACGCTGGCGTGCTGCTGGCCGTTGTAGTATTCCACGCCGCACTTGATCCAGTTTTCCTGGTCGAGCGCGACCATCAGCCCGGCCTGGTCGTAGAGCGTGTTATACGCGCCGCTAAATTTGACCTCGGCGACAAAGTCACCTTCCACGCGCAGGTAGTAGAAGTGCCCATTGTGGCGCACGCCGTGATCGTGCGTCACGCGCCAGAAATCGGTGTTTGGCGCGGCGGTGACGGTGATCACGTCGCCGTCGCGGGACCAGTCAGCGGGTTCGTTCAGCCATTGCATCGCGGTATCTTCCTCTCATCCGGCAGCGGACTCGCACGAGTCCCTACTGCCGCCCATTCTAGCACACCGTGCGCCGCTTTCACATGATGCGCGCTGCGGGTACATTCCGGATTGGGGGCAAAAAGGCAGTTCACCACAGAGAACACGGAGCGCACAGAGTAACAAAATAAGAGAGAGCCATTGGACAGGCCGTTTGCATTTGCTTTTCTTTGCTTTTTTCTCAAAAAAACCTTGTTACGTTTGCCGGGTCCCCTCTCCTAATCAGGCGCTTGCTGCGCAAGCGTTGGAGAGGGGGAGTCTGAGT
>CAZMNL010000294.1:3240-4507 GCA_964567525.1 uncultured Anaerolineaceae bacterium | reverse complement strand
TGGGTAGCGCGGATACCGGTATCCATGGCTTCGGTGACGTGCAGCGTGATACCGCGCTTATCGTAGCCGTTGACGCCCTCGTGCGCGCAGTGCATCAGGCCGATGCTCTCCGCACCAGGCACCAGTTTGACCCAGTTGGCGACCAGCAGAAACAGGAAAATCGTCGCCATCAGCGGGAAAATGGTGCGCGCATTCTTGCCGGCGGTGGATTTTGCCAGGCCGTAGAGCGCATCGGTGAGAACCTCAAAAAAGCCCTGTAAACGTCCTGGGATCATCTTCATGTGGCGGGTCGCCGCCAGCGCGAACAACAGCACGACCACATCCGCCACCAGCGTGCCGATGATCGTGTTGGTCACGGTGAGACCCTCAACGCCCAGGAAATCTTCCCAAACAATTTCGCCGGGCACCATGATCACGGGCAGCGCCACAGCCACACCTGCGCCGGGCATCACCACAAAAGGGATGACCCCGCAGAAGACTACGGCGACCGCAATCATGCCCAACAGGATTAGCACACCTTTCAAGCGCTCTTCTCCTTCGTTAACATGTTTTCAGCCGGTTCGTCAGGGGTCGCAGGCGAGTCTGTCCCGCTGGGCGGGTGCTTGATCGCCGCGACCGAAGAAAGCATCAGCCTGATCATAGCATAGAGGCTCAAAGGAACCGCCAGCAGGATCAGGCCGATGGTAAACACCGGGTGCGTATCGAGTCGCGCGTCGAGAAACATCCCGGCGAACAGTCCCATAAAAATCAGGATCACGGACATACACCCCGCTTGCCCGGCGACAGAAGCCAGGGCGAGATTGCGCACGTAGTCTGTGTTGGTGTGCCGCTGATCCATTCGTAATGTCCTGCGAACAGCCCAGTATAAGGCGGCGGGCAGGCTGAGAATGCTCAGGCCCGCGCTGAATACCGGGTGCAGATTAAAGACCCAGAAATCCAGCAGCAACCCGGCTCCGGTTGCCAGCAGCACCACGATCACGGCGCTGATGCCCACATCGCTCAAGACGATCTGCGCCGCCGTGCGCTGCCACCCGGTGAGTATACCGCGTTGAGGCTGCATCGTGACGATCCTGGTGCGCGTCCTACGGGGAAAAAGATCAGGTTTGAGCCGTGCCCCGTGACATTTTACATCAACAACATGTGCCTTATTGCACAAGCCTAGCAAAGTCACGGGTAATTGTCAAAAAATCCGTTTCAAAAATGTGATTATTTTCTCGTGTCAGACGCGCATCCTCCCGCGCGCGTTGCATCAATCTGCGCGGAAGCA
>CAZMNL010000294.1:0-3230 GCA_964567525.1 uncultured Anaerolineaceae bacterium | reverse complement strand
CACAAGCGTAGCAGAGTCAGGGGAAATTGTCAAAAAATAACCTCAAAAATCTGGAAATTCCCATTGGACGGCAGGATCATCTGCTGGCAGGCGCTGACCGGCATCGTTTCCGAAATTCGCGTGAATACATGCCCCGCACAAAGAAATGGTGATCAAACGCGCTTGAAATAAACCGTACAATTGAGGTACAATTAAATATTGATAAATTCGACCGGGTGGGTGATCTGCGCCATGCTGAGAGGAATTTTGATGATGAGATACAAGGGCCATTACCTTTTGATCGTTTTGCTGGTTGTCGCGGCCCTGCTGGCTGCGTGTTCGTCCGATGATGACTCTACCGAGGATACCAGTGCCTCGACGCTCGCCGAACGCTACAGCGCTGAGCAGCCGCTCAACGTCCTGCGGCTGGACAGCTACCACTCCGAATACAGTTGGAGCGCGGAGATCAGCGGCGGGGTGATCAAAGCGTTTGCCGAACAGGGGTTAACGGTCGAAGACGGCAATCTGAAGCTGGATTATTTCTATATGGACACCAAGCGCAAAACCGACACCACCCATTTTGACGCTGTTGCCCTGGAAGCCGCCGCTTATATCCGCGAGACACAACCCGACATTGTCATCGTCAGCGACAACAACGCGATCCGGCTGACTCTGGACGTGATCAATGAAGGCGAAATCCCGTTTATCTTCTGCGGCATGAACGACAGCCCGACTAACTACCGGCTGGTGAATCATGAGAATGCTACCGGCGTACTGGAACGCACCTACATCGAAGAAACCTTTGACTGGATCGAACAGGTCTTCGGGGCCGATACGCGCATCATGATCCTGCTGGACGACTCGATCACGTCCAATGTGTACGTGCGCGATGTCCACCAGGAACTCGAAGAAACCCCCTTTGCCGGTACTACCACCGTACACCTGATCAACACCTTTGAAGAGTGGCAGACGCAAATCCTGGAAGCGAACACCAGCCGCGATGTGATCGTGATCGGCACGTACCACACGCTGCGTGACGCGGGCGGAAACCCGGTCAACGAAGATGCGATCATTCAGTGGACGGTCGAAAATGCCGTGATCCCGGTTGTCCCCTACTGGGGATTCAGTATCCCCTTCGGGACGTTGGGCGGGGTGGTGATCAAGGGCGAAACACAAGGATACCAGGCGGCGATGCTGGCTTCCGATGTGCTGCGCGGCACGCCGATTAACGAGATCGAAATTCTCAGGCCGCCCGCCGGTACGACGGTGCTGAATGAAGCCGCCGCCGCACACTGGAACGTGACCATTCCCGACGACCTGCGCGCCATATCGGAGATTTACGCGCCGTAATTTTGGGCGACTGCCAACAGACAGGCGATCCACCGGGACGCGCGGCGCCGCGCGTCCCGCACATTTCCCCCACGACAGACGGGGCCGCCGAGTCAGGGATTTGCGCAGCAGGTTAGCGCGCGAGTCCCGTTTTTATTGTGTGGAACCAACAGTGTTTTTGAGCCGTGACAGAGTTTTGTTTATAAGGAACATGTACTATACTGTAAACATGTGGTTTGTCATCAAAAGAGATAAGCGCTGTGTCCGCTCCCGAATTCAATAAATCTCAAGAGACTATTGATGGTGAAATGCTGATGAGCGAGGTTGCACTCAGCGGTTCACCTGAAAACACGGATTCACACTCACAGCCCACTAATTTAGACTCCGCTGCTGTATCTGAACCGGATTCTGTTTCGCGTACGCAGGGAAACACAAACTATCTTCGAGAAAGGTTTCGACCTGTATATCGAAATCTGGTTGATGCATTGGCTAACTGGGTAGATGGGTTTATACAAGCGTTTGATCATGATGTTGGGCCTTTGCTGCGAGTTGCAATCATTGGCTACGTGCTGCTGTTGATTGCTAAACAGGCAGGGGTAAAGGGGCGGTTATATGATGCGTTGGTCTACTTGAATATTGGACTACTCATCGGTTCGTTGCTCATCGTCATGTTAACTGACTTTTTCAAATTTGCCCGCAAACGGATTTCCGGGATTTTCAAAGGTTAGGAGCTGCATATGACACATGAAAATCATTCTGTGCCGCAGTCCAGGGGTGCATCGGCTGCTCGTGCATTCTGGACAGCATTTGTGGCAGGGGCAGTCCTTCTAGCGTCTTTTGCTCTGGTTACCGACATTTCCAGGGAAATAGGTGCAGGGGTTCTTGCACTTTCTATTGCTGTTTTTGCGTTTATTTTTCTATCAAACGAGATCAACATGAACCAACCGGCGACCATGCAAGACCGCGAAGCCAATTGTGAACTGACCCAGTATGAGCGTACCCGGCTAGATAGTTTCCGCGCTTTGTCATTTCTGATCGTGGCGATGGTGATTGGTATTGGCGTGATTCTTGCTTTTGCTATCGGTCTGGCAAGCGATGCGGGCGAATTCTTACATATCGCGGCGGTTTCCAGCATGATCGCAGGGGCATCGTTTACTAGCGGTGCCATGCTTGGTTTCCTGTTCGGTATTCCGCGCACATCGCTGGACTCCGACCTCAACGGTGAGGGCCGACCGTTCCCTGAATCGGAACAGCGAAGTGTCCCTTCCAGGTACCGCGCCAATACGAACTTGGAGCAAATCTCGGACTGGTTGACCAAGATACTCGTTGGTGTTGGCCTAACCCAGATATCTGAACTACCCGGTGCGGTGAACGACCTCGCAGAGTTTCTAATTCGCGGAATGCCGGATCAGAACGCTACATTTGAAGTCTTCAGCATCTCGGTAGTGGGTTATTTCGTAATCTGCGGGTTCCTGTTCAGCTATCTGTGGGCGCGGTTGTTTATGGGTAGTATGCTGCACTATGCGGATGTGTCGCTGCGCCAGGAAGTGCAGAATATCGCCCGGAAACAGGAGCAGGCCGAGCAGCAAGAGAAGAACGACTTGCGTGCGCGTGAACTGGTGCAGAAACAGCTTGAACGCAGCGGAGCCGATGCGAAGGTGCCCCAAGAAGAACTCACCGAAGCGCTGCGCAAGGCTCGCCCCGCCGTGCGACTGGAACTCTTCGAAACCACGCGCGAGAAGCGCCGCCAGTTCTGGCGCGAAGAGACGCCCCGGCCCGACAAGATCGCGCGCACGATCCCGATCTTCGAGGCGCTGGTGGCCGCCGACCCTAGCGGAGTCAAACACCGTGCGTACGGCGAAATCGGTTTTGCGCTCAAGGACCTGGAACTGGCCCGCCGCCATCAAGCGCTGCCCGATACT
>CAZMNL010000293.1:0-4523 GCA_964567525.1 uncultured Anaerolineaceae bacterium | reverse complement strand
AAGCGTTCTTCGGCGTTATACAGCACGGGGTCGAAGGCGATCAGGTCGCTGACCGGCTGGCACGCCGCGCTGAAATCGTCGGGCTGCGCGTGGACCTGGTCCCACACGAGCGAGAGGTCCGGGTTAGCTGGGATGGGCTGCTGCGCCTGGGCAGGCAGCGCCCACAGGCACAGCAGCGCGACAAGGATAACGGTTAAAGCTCTCCAACAACGGCACACTACAATTTTCTCTCCAAAGAGCGTTGTGGTAATATCAGGCGCACTACGGATCATACCACATTCGACCTGTGGATCGTCAGGTATGGGGCCGTGTGCCGTACCATCACAAACAACACCAACGGCTCATCGCTTACGGCTTACAGCTTATTTTACGAGAGATTTTATGCGCGTCGAACTGCAAAATATTTCCAAAACGTTCGGGCGTGTGCGCGCCAACCAGGATATCTCGCTGACCTTTGAAGGCGGCACGATTTACGCCGTCCTGGGCGAGAACGGCGCGGGCAAAAGCACGCTCATGAAAATCATGTCCGGCTACCAACCGCCGGACAGCGGCCAGATCGTCGTGAACGGCAGCCCGGTGGCGCTCAGCACGCCGACCGAAGCCATCGCGCACGGCATCGGGATGCTTTACCAGGACCCGCTGGACTATCCCCCCTTCACCGTGCTGGAAAACTTCATCGCCGGGCGACCGGGCGGCTTTTTCCCGGATACCGAAGGCGCGCGCCAACTGTTCACCGAACTGTCGGCGCGTTTCGGTTTTGATCTCGACCCGGATCGTTATGTCGATATGCTGACGATTGGCGAGCGCCAGCAGCTTGAAATCCTGCGGCTGCTCTCGCTGGATGTGCGCGTGCTGATCCTTGACGAGCCGACCACCGGCATCAGCGCTGGGCAAAAGACCGCGCTGTTTAACGTGCTGAAGAGTCTCACGCGGGAGGAAAATCTCGCGGTGGTGCTGGTGTCGCACAAGCTCGAAGACGTGATCGAACTCTGCGACCACGCCTATGTGCTGCGGCGCGGGCGGTTCGTGGGCGAAAAAGCCGTGCCCTGCCCGATCACCGACCTGGTAGAATTGATGTTCGGTAAAGTGCTGGAACGCCAGGCGTTTATGCCGTTCCAGTGCGGCGACCCGGTGCTGCTGGTCAAGGACCTGGTGATCGAAAGCCACCGCCTGACGGTCGAAAACCTCTCGCTGGACGTGCGCGCCTGTGAGGTGATCGGCCTGGCCGGGCTGGATGGCAGCGGCCAGGGCGAATTCATGCGCGCCTGCACCGGCCTCTACCCGCCGCAAAGCGGCGCGATCCACATCGGCACGTGCGACATGACACGCACCGCCTACCACGACTTCAGCGCGGCGGGGGTGGCGTTCCTGCCTGCCGGGCGGCTCGAAGAAGGGCTGATCAACGGTATGACGCTGACTGAACACTTCGCGCTCACGCTGCCGGGCAAAGCGCCCTGGGTGAACTGGATGCGCGCATGGCGCACTACCGGCGAAAAGATCACACACTTCAACGTCAAGGGGCGGCCCAACAGCCCGATCCAGACGCTCTCCGGCGGCAACCAGCAGCGTTTCGCGCTCTCGCTGCTGCCGCATCACCTGCGCCTGCTGCTGCTGGAACATCCCACGCGCGGCCTGGACGTGGAGAGCGCCAACTACATCTGGGAGCAGCTTCTCGCGCGGCGCGCCGAAGGGACCGCGATCATTTTCATCTCGGCGGAACTGGACGAGATCATCGCCTACAGCGACCGTATCCTGGTGTTCTTCGGCGGGCGGACTACCCTGGTTGATGACCCGGAACAGATGACGACGAACCGCCTGGGCGAGTTGATCGGCGGGAGGATGTAACTATGCAGATCACCAACCGGCAAAAACCACCCGCACCCCCCACCCTGCCCGGCCTCTCGCGCGCGATGATCTGGCACGCAATCCGCGACGTGCTGCCCGCGATCCTGGCCCCACTGCTGGGGATTGCGGCGGCGCTGGGGATCATCATCCTGATCTTGCAGTGGCAGGGCGCAGACGCCCAGATCGCCTGGGATTACGTCTACGAGGGCACGCTCGAAACCCCTGCCCGGCGCGCCGACCTGACCGCCTTCTGGATGCCGCTGGCAATCACGGCTTTCGGGCTGGTGCTGACCTTCACCGCCGGGCTGTGGAACATCGGCGTTGAGGGGCAGATCATCATGGGCGCAATTGGCAGCACCTTCGCCGTGCGCCTGTTCGCCGAGCAGGATGTGCTCGGCCTGGGCATGAACCGCGCGACGATCCTGATCACGAGTTTCGTGTTCGGGGCGATAGCCGGGGCGCTGTGGGCGTGCGTGGCGGCAGTGTTGAAAACGCGCGGCGGCGTCAACGAGATTTTTGGCGGCGTGGCGCTGAACTTCATCGCGCAGACCTTCAACATGTACCTGATATCGAACGGCGGCCCCTGGCAACCGCCCGGCAGCCGCGCCACCGAAACAGCGCGTTTTCCGGATATCGCGCGTTTGCCCGCTTTTGAAGCCTACCGGCGGCTCAGCCCGGTCACGATTTACGTGACGGTGGGGGCATTTGCGCTGGTGTTTTTCATTATGGCGATCTCGCGCTGGGGGCTGCAACTGCGCGCGATGGGCAGGAACCAGAAATCGGCGTTTCTGCTGGGCGTGCGCACCGAGCGTAACGTGATCCTGGCGATGGCGCTGTGCGGCGCGCTGGCCGGAGTCGCGGGGACGTACCGCGTGCTGGCCCCGGACGTGATCAAGCTCACCGCGTCGCCGTCGGGCGGGATCGGCTTCCTGGCGATCCTGGTCGTGCTGCTCTCGTCACACGCGATCCTGCTGGTGCCGTTTGTATCGTTTGTGTTTGCGGTGCTCTCCAAAGGCGGGCAGCGCATGGAAAGCGGTTTCCAGTGGGATCACGATCTGACCCTGGACCGTTCGCTGGTGCGCGTGCTGCAAAGCACCGTCGTGCTGATGGTGGTGATGGCGTTCGGCGTGCGCAACCGCTTCTTTCCGCCGCGCGCCGCGCAGCCCGTCATCGACGACGAGGACGAGGAAATCGACCGGACGTGAGGGAGTCGTCAGTGGACCGTGGTCAGTTTTCAGACACGACCTTCGGGGAGCGGATGTCTGTTGTAGGGGAGGGTTTGGAAACCCGCCGCTACAGGTATCGCGTCTGCTTTTTGCTAAAAGCTAACCGCTAATCGCTATGCAGTGGAAATACCTGACGACGTACATTTCCGGCGCGCTGGACTTTCCCGATACAGTCGAGCGCGAAGTCACACTCGACTGGGCGGGCAAGTCGATCTCGCAGCAGTTGAACGCCATTGCCGCGCAGGGCTGGGAAGTGATCGACCTGCGCTGGCTGTCGGACATTGACCTGATGGTTACCTTCAAGCGGGCCGTGACCAACAACGCCGGGACGACCGGCGACGACGAGGACGGCGACACATGACCGTAACACTACAACCGATCACCAAAGACAACTGGCAGGCGTGCATCAAGCTCAAGGTCGCGGACGATCAGAGTACGTTTGTCGCGCCCAACCTGTATTCGATTGCCGAAGCGCAGTTTTACCCGGACGTACACGCCCAGGCGATCTTCGCCGGGGAGACGATGGTCGGGTTTGTGATGTGGGGCGAGGACGTGGACGACAACCCCGGCGAAATGTGGGTCTGGCGGCTGATGATCGGCGCGGACCACCAGGGGCACGGCTACGGGCGCGCGGCGATGGAACAGGTGATCGCGCAGGTGCGCGCCGGGGGCCATGACGCCCTGTTCCTGAGCTACGAGCCGGGCAATACCGGCGCAGAAGCGTTCTACGCGGGCCTGGGTTTTGAGGACACCGGGCGTGTGGAATACGGCGAAAAAGTGGTCAACTTAGATTTAGGCGGGCGCTCGCCTTGAGTATTCATCGAGGACTCCATTTATGTTCATTGGCCTAGAAGATACCCTACGCGGCATCATCCGTGCTGCCGCCCCGATTGTGATCGCCGGGCAGGGCGAACTGATCACCGAGCGGTCCGGCGTGATCAACCTCTCGCTGAACGGGACGATCATGCTCGCCGCGATGACGGCGCACGCCGTCGCGCGTGAAACCGGCAGTCTGACCTCGGCGGTCATGGCGGCGATGGCGGTCGGCGCGATGGTGGCGTTCGTCGTGGTTTTTGCCAGCATCGCGCTCAAGCTCAACCAGGTGGCGGTCGGGTTCATTCTGACGATTCTGTGCGCGGACCTGGCGATCTTCCTGGGCAAGCCGCATTTCAACAAGCCCGGTAAAGAAATGCCGCACACGCCGATCCCGCTGCTGAAGGATATCCCCGTGCTGGGCCGGGTGTTGTTCGACCACAACCTGCTAATCTACATCAGCCTGGTGCTGACCGTGCTGGTGTGGTTCTACATCTACCGCACGCGGCCCGGCCTGACGCTGCGCAGCATCGGCGAACACCCGGAAGCGGCGTTCGTGCGCGGGACGCAGGTCAATGTTCTGCGCTATGCTTACGCGCTGATGGGCGGCGCGCTGGTCGGGCTGGCAGGCGCGACGTA
>CAZMNL010000292.1:0-4524 GCA_964567525.1 uncultured Anaerolineaceae bacterium | reverse complement strand
CTTCTTTACCATAGCTATCCTACTTTTTCAACCCCCATTAGATGCGATTGCCCTGATACTATTTCCCCTGTATGCTGCGGGACAGCCTCAATTCCACTATACTATGATTGTGGTCAGGCTGGCTCTGTAACTATTTTCGCATACCGTCAGGATGCAACATCCCCAATTTTGCAGGGATCGCCGACAATACTTTCTTGCACACACAAAAACATCACTCGAATTTAACATTTTCCCAACACTTTATCACATAACCACCCAGTCTACAACGATTTCGAAAGGCACAACCTATGAATAACCAACCCGATTTCTACAATCCGGCTTCTGTCGGCACGCTTTACACACCGGATACGACGGCGGCAGTCAAAGCAGGTCAGGCTGCCGGGTTTGCCCCGGCAAACCAGACTACACAGCGCATCATCCTGTTACTGGTCGATCCGCAGGTCGATTTCATCCATCCTGACGGATCGCTGAGTGTGCCCGGTGCGGTCGAGGACACGCGCCGCACCATCGAATGGATTTTCCAACATACTGATGAACTGACGACCATTGCGGCGTCACTGGATAGCCACATCCCTACCCAAATCTTTTACCCGACGTGGTGGACCGACCAAAATGGCAAACATCCGGCGGCTTATACCACGATCACCGGTGAGGATGTCGAACGGCAAAAATGGCGTCCGGTATACGAACCGGCGTGGTCCGTGCAGTACGTGCAGCAGCTCCAGGAATACGCTAAAAAAACGCTCATGATCTGGCCGTACCACACGATGATCGGCACACCAGGACACAGCATCACGCCTGCGCTTTACGAAGCCATCGCGTATCATGCCGCTGCGCGCCAATCGCGCCCGGAATTTTTGACCAAAGGCATGATCCCTAAAACTGAACACTATTCACTGCTGGAACCAGAAGTCAAAGTGCCCGGTACGCCGCAGGGCGATCTGAACCGGGATTTTCTCGACATGCTGGCAAGTTACGACCTGATTTACGTGGCCGGGCAGGCGAAAAGTCACTGCGTGCTGGAAACCATCACCTCAGTAATGCGTTACTTCGCAGACCAGCCCGACCAGATCGCCAAATGGCGGCTGTTGGTCGATTGCATGTCGTCCGTCGCCCACCCGGATATCGACTTCGAAGCGCAGGCCAACGAAACGCTGTCGCAATATGCCGAACAAGGTTTGACCCTGGTCACAACGCTTGACCCGCTTGAGTAGCCATACCCCCGATTACGGCTGGCGTTTTTCGATCACCAGCAGATGCGACAGGCCGAAGAAACGAAACGGCGTGCGCTCCAGCACATACAACATATTACGAATCCAGCGCCCCAGGTACGGGCGGCGCTGGATGATGTTGTCGTACCCGCCGAAAATCCGCGTGTGATGCACAATCGTGACCGGCAGTCCGTCGAACAGGCTCCGTACCTGCGCCGCGTCATAGGTGCGCACGTGCGGCGCGAGCCGGTTTCGCCAGCGATCCGGCAGGTAGTTGATCAGCGGCGTATTGCCGAAGTGATATTCGCCCTTCCAGTAGTGCCCATGCTGCTCGACAGGATACCAGCGGTTCGGGCAGAACAACACCAGCCGCCCGCCCGGTTTGAGCACGCGCACCATTTCCGCACACGCCTGCCGGTCGTCCATGACATGTTCGATCACCTCATTGGAGATCACAATATCGAACAGGCCGGAACGATAGGGTAAATGCTCGGCGGCAGCGACCAGCGCGTGCGGCGTATCGATCCGCGCGGTTTGGATGCGCTCGAATTCAATATCGAACGCTTCGACGTGCAGCGAGAAGCGGCGGCGAATCTGGCTGCTGTACGTGCCCAGCCCGCAGCCCGCTTCCAGCACCCATGCGCCGGGCAGGTCGCCCCAATGACCGATCATGCGCAGACGGCGTTCCTGTCCATCGCGCCAGACGTAACTCGGCTCGCCGCGTGCGGCGGCCAGATCAGAAGGTTCGTGCGCCGCCATCAGAATTCATCCTCGCGCACGCGCGCCATCAGGTAGCTGTCCATAAACTGCCCGGCGCGGTACGCATACGCACGCAGCGTGCCCTCGATCTCGAACCCGAATTTACGATAGAGCGCGATGCCCGCTGCATTATCCGGGTATACTTCCAGTTCGATGCGGCTGATATTCATCCACTGCTCACAGAGATCGACTGCGGCCTGTATGAGCGCTGTCCCGACGCCGCGCCCCTGATAATCTTCATGCACCATCATACCCAGGCTGGCCGTATGGGGATGGCGTTCAGGATCGAAATGCAGCCCTAGCAGCCCGACCACCGATTCGTCAATTTCCGCCGCGAGCACACGTACATTCTCGGAAGGGTTCTCGTACCGCTCGCGCACAGCATCGCGCGAGAGATAGGGCAGTTGCAGCGTGTTACTGTAGACGCTTTCGCACTGCAAAATCTCGGCGATATCTTCCCAATCACTGGACTCGACCCCGCGCACGGTGATCGCGCCATCTTCATCCACGCCGGACTCCTCTTCCGGTTTGGTCCCCGGCTCTTTCTCCACTTCGGCAGAGTCCGCGTTCGATTCGCGGGTGGTTGCTGACCCGGATACGCGCGCCATCAAACACGCATCACGATACGAACCAGCGCAAAACGTATAGCGGCGCATCGTCGCCTCGCACTGAAAACCGTGCCGTTCGTATAACGCCAGCAACCGTGTGTCATCGGGGTATATCACCGTATAAACTCGTTGCAGCGACAACCAGCGTTCCGCAAACGCGACCGTCTGCGCCAGCAGCGACGCTTCAGCCTCGGAACCGGTATAATCCGGCAAGACGTTCAAACTCAACTGCGCGGAATGCCGCTGCCGCTGCCGCGTGTTAATCTGGATTTGTGCCAGACCGACAAAACGACTGCGGCCACTTGGCAGCGTGATCTCACCGATCAAGCGGTGCAGGCCCGGCATAGCATTGGTATACCGGTCGCGGAACGTATCCTCGGAAATATACGGCAGATCGCCGGTTAAGCGAATTACATCCGGGTGCAGCAGCAGGTTGTACAGGTTATCCCAATCGTCGCTGCGCTGGCCGCGTAAGGTCACAATAGGGGAATCGGACACTAATGGTTCTCCTGTTAATGGTACGATAGCGTGATGTATTCTAGCTTACCCCGGCAGGGCACCAACGCCAACTGAAACACGCACCATTGCCGCATAATGCAGGCTTAGCTATAATTCCGCCCCGTAAGGGGCTTTGTGGGTAGATAAGGACATCACCTTGAACATAAAACTCTCCGTCATCATTCCGTGTTATAACGAGAAAAACACCATCGAGGAAATTGTGCGGCGCGTTCGCAATGTCGGGCTGGCACATGAGATCATCATCGTGGATGATGGCTCCACCGACGGCACGCGCGACATTCTCGCAGCGCTTGAGCCGGGCGACGATCTGCGCGTGATCCTGCACGATCACAACCAGGGCAAAGGCGCAGCAGTACGCACCGGGTTTCAGAACGCCACAGGCGAAGTCTTCCTGATCCAGGATGCCGACCTGGAATACGATCCGCGCGAATACCCGGTGCTGCTCAAACCAATTGAAGAAGGCATCTCCAAAATCGTCTACGGGTCACGCTTCCTGGGGGGGCCGCGCAAGGCGATGTTCTTCTGGAACATGATCGCCAACCGCACGCTGACGCTGGTCACCAATGTGCTCTACAACGCGATCCTCAGCGACATGGAAACGTGCTACAAGGTGTTCCTTGCGGAAGTGATCCGCGATATCCCGCTGCGCTCGCGCCGTTTCGATTTCGAGCCGGAAGTCACCGCCAAAGTGCTCAAACGCGGCCACCGTATCTACGAAGTCCCGATCTCTTATAATGGGCGCGAATGGGACGAAGGTAAAAAAATTTCCTGGCGCGACGGCGTGATCGCCATGTGGACGCTGTTCTACTATCGTTTCACGGATTAATCCCGCGCCGTGTTGAGTCCCGCAGCACCCCATCAACGCTTATCACACGTGCCGGCCCTGGGACCGGCGCTCGTGCTTTTGATCGCGTTTGTGCTGCGCATTGGGATGCTGGGCGTGGATGTGCGCTTCCATCCCGATGAAGCGCTGTTCGCGGCACAGGCCCGGCTGATCGCCACACAAAACGACCCGCTGCTGCGCACCACCGACCTCGACAAGCCGCCGCTGACGTTCTACGTGACAGCGCTGGCATTCACGCTGCTGTCCCCCGGCGAATTTGCGGCGCGGCTGCCCAATGTGCTGTTCAGCGGGGCGAGCGTGGCGCTGGTCTATGCACTGGCGCGCCGCCTGTACCCTGATCCCATGACGGCACTGGTCGCCATGCTGCTGATGGCGCTCAGCCCGTATAATCTCGCATTTTCCGCGACCATCTTCACCGACATACAGGCAACTTTCTGGGTGCTGGCGGCGTGTGTGCTGGCCGTGCGCGACCGCTGGACCTGGGCCGGGTTCGCGGCGGCGCTGATGTTTGCTGCCAAATCGACTACGCTGCTGTTTCTGCCGCTGATCCTGGCGTTGGGTATCGCTCATACGGCGCAAACCG
>CAZMNL010000291.1:0-4554 GCA_964567525.1 uncultured Anaerolineaceae bacterium | reverse complement strand
TGGCCAGCCTCTTGGAGGCACCGGTGGGGACACACCGTTTGCAACGACTTTTGACCTTTCCATTCTGGAGGAAGTTGGTTTCGGAAAGGCTGGAACTTTGGTGCAATGGATCTTTTGGGTCGATCGCTCCCGCTTCGATCACAGGCAACTTGCCGATAGCCTCTTTGACGGTTTTAGTCTTTCTTTTGAATTCCTTGGGGCTGAGTAATTTGATCGAACCCAGCTGCGACGCGAGCAGTACCAAACGATTCCGCTGCTGGGGCAAACCGTATTCGGAACAATTCACGACCTTGTAATCGACGTGATAGTTTCTTTCTTCCAAGTCGTCGATAAATTCCCTGAACACATCCTGATCCATCAGTCCCGGAACGTTTTCCATCGTCACGAGTTCTGGTTCGGTCTCTTTGATCAGACGGGAAAATTGCAGAAGCAGCCACCATCGTTTGTCCGATGAATTCGCCTTTTGATTGTACGAGGAAAAAGTCTGGCAAGGCGCACAACCGGTAAGAAGTTTAAGATCGGAGCCATTATATGCGTCCAGCAGTTCGGAGGATTCGACATCATTGACGGATTTCAATAAAAAGTCGGCTTTGTTGTTGGCGGCGTAAGGATATTCACAATTAGGGTCGATGTCGATACCAAGTTTGACGGCAATGCCTGACTTTTCAAGACCATAAGTCAGCCCACCGGCACCACAAAATAAATCTACGGCAATTACATTAGGATTCGATTTACTCTTTTTATTTTTTTTGTGTCTTTTACTCATTATGCTTACCCTTGATATATCAATCTTTTTTTTCGTGATTTGATAATAAAATTATAATGTTTTTAGTTGCCCAATCAATTTTAAAAAATAAATATGTTTATATTTTTTACTTGCTTTACGGCATAACATATACTATACTATATATAGAGTTAATGAGCCGCTACTGGGGCGGCAACAACCCCGGAAAAAGGAAAACATGACATGACACAAAAAGACATTGCAACATTAGTTTTAAAGGCCCAGCGGCTCCGTCTGTCTGCCGCCAGCAAAATCCAGAACGCCAACAGCCACCGCCGTCAGGCGAATAAGACGGAAGATTCTGCCCGGCAGCAGATGATCACGGACAAAGCGAATCTGATTCAGGCCATGGCGGAAAAAGACCTGGCGGAGGCCGACCTACTGGACGCGCAGGCAGATGAACTAAGATATAAGGAATATCCATACAAGTGATTCCTATTTTTTTAATATTTGTTTTTTAGGAGATCATTATGTTCCGCTCCCGTACACACCGACCAGACCCCCGCCAGATTAAGGATTTGATTACCCGCACCATGGCCGCCCGCGGCGTGTCGGCTTACCGGCTTGCCCAAATGACCGGACTAAGCCAGGCCGCACTTAGCCATTATTTCAGCGAACGTAACGGACTACAGGAGGCCCATATCGAGAAGATTCTTCTTATTCTGGCGATTGATCTATCGGCAATTGACAACAAATGACGGTTTAACCCTGTTAGCAAACCTGTGAGATTATGTGGATAACCTGTGAGATCATGTGGATAACCTGGCGATTAACTCACAGGATTTCACAGGAGTCCGATAACTAAAGCCAAAACTCACAGCAAATCGAACAGAATATCACAGGTTACCCACAAAAGTTATCCACATAGATCGGCCTTGTGGCATAAGGACTTACGAAAGATTTCACACAACTCACAGGACATATGATGAATATTACTAGAGTATATTATTATTAAGTAATATTAATATAAATAATGACAGCATGTTAATATGGGTATAATGAGAAAATGAAAAAAAGGAATAGATACCATAGACGGAATTTGATTGCATCGCAAAAAAGCAAATCACCAAATGGAACCGTTTATGATTCAGCATTTGAAGCATACATTGGAAAATTGTTGTTCCTGAAGAAATCCGCTGGCGAATTTCGGGAAGTTATCCACCATCATTCCACAGTGGAATTTTGTTGCGGCATAAAATATAAACCTGATTTTTTTATTATTGACAATTCGGGATGTAAATATTATATTGAAGCTAAAGGCTTATTAACACCAGAATTTAGGCTAAAATTGCGGATGTATAAAAATTGCCCCACGTCAGATTTAATCGCGTTATTTGTGGTACAATCTATCGGCTATGATTACCGGCGAAAAGTACCTTTGTTTTCAATTTCTCATTGTATCAAGGCTAACGGAATAGCCGAACCGTTTTAATGCCGGGGCCTTTTGCACGGATGCAAGTTTCCGGCATGTGAAAGGCTTTGATGATGAAAGAAATTAATTGGGTAAATAATGCATCTTGTTTGATTGTTCCATTGCTGATTTTTTTACTAATTATTGTTTTAATGATACCTGGCTGCTGGGAAGATAAAGCACAATCAAAAGAAGCAATTTATATCAACGGCGTTAAGATGATGCAATATAGCCGGAACGGTTTTGATGGCTGGCGGTTGGATTACTATAGCGGGGATGATTATCCATCCGATACCGTTATAAAAAATACCGGGGCGGGGATTGTGGTTAAACTATTCGATGATGAGGGTTGTGGTTCGGAATACCGGCAATCAGGTATTCGGGTTGATTTTGCCATCGAATCAGTTACAGCAATTGATGGCGGGGAAACAAGAATATGGAACCGACTTGACCCGCAAGGCGATTCTTGTAAAGGGTACATTGATTCGTTTCCATATCCAATCACTGAATCAACAAGTAATGGCTTGAAATGGCTGTCATGCCGAACAAACAGTTACGGTGAAGCGGTTATATTTGTTGGAATGGGCGATGTTGGTTATAACCATACACCAGAACAAGAAAAGCAATATTACCAGTGGAACCCGGATAAATTCATTAATGAAGATGAATGGATTCAAGAAGTTGTTAATATAGTGATTAAAATCGATGGATGGAAAGGCCATAACAATTTTGAAGCCAGGGCAAGTTTAATAGTAAATAAAGCACCATACCAACATTTCTGGGATTCTGATTCTTTGAAAGGATTAATTTCAACATGTTGGCTTGAACTGGATAACAATTATCAAAATCAGAATTTGCCAGAAAATAATAATATGTTATTTGAGCAAATGCCGGATGAGCCTTTAAAAAGGCTAGATAATTATGAAATTAAAATTAAAACCAAAGATAGAATATCACCAGTGCCAGAAGAATCATTAGAAATTTTATATGATATACCTGCCAGCGTCGGCAATGAACCTAATTTTGTTTATGATATTATTGATTTCGATTTTTATCAGATGAAATTTGATGAATTTTATCATGTTTGGTATTGGGATATATTAGATAAAATACGGCCATTTAGAATATTAGAATCAGATGGGTTTGATTTGCAAGACCCGAACAATTTGATATGGGACGAATTAGATCAATCATGGCCGGTTTGTTTTTATGCTGTGGCTGAAAGAGATATACCAAATTATAATCCGCAACCAGTTTCGGCGGTTTTGCGTGTGATGAAATCCACCACAGAATTTATTGAAGTAGAACCAAATGATTATACAAATCCAATATGGCTTACGATTTATGACCCGAACAACAACGGGATAAAACATCATATTTTAGATATTAATCAGGATATGAAAATTGACCTGTTTGAATATAATGGACTATCGAAACATTACGGAAAAACGAATGACCCGAATTATTCTACAGACCCAAATTTTATTTTTCCGAAAAAATGGGATTTTGATCGAAGCGGGAAAATAGATCATGGCGATTTGGTGGAACTGCAATCGGGATGGTTAAGCAGGTTTGATGTGAAAATGCCGGTATATGATATGCAGGTTGCCAGTTATCATATTTTTATGTATCCGGTAGGCCATAATGAAGCCAAGAGCAAATGGGGTTACATGTCAGATTGGATTTGGTGTTTAGCCGATGAAACCGGGGATATTGCCGGTAATTGGATGCTTGATTCGTTTGGATATGAACATTTAGCGGTCCATTTAGAACCTGGTTACATTCTTGATGTTAGGCCGGTAAAGAACCATGATTACAATGGGGACCGCATTACAGATTTATATGATTATTTTTTCTTTGTATCTCATTGGCTAACTTTTACAGATGATATATTTGTGAATAGTAATAATGATAGCATAGTTAATATGGTTGATTTGAACGAATTTATAAAAGATTTTGGAAAGGAATACTGATGAACAAGAAAACAAAATCAATCTGGATATTAATTTTCTTTTTTGTTTTTTCTATGATTATTGCACACGTCACATTAAAATTTATAAAATCAGAAAAAAGCCAAAAAGATTATCATACGCAAATTGACCACAGGGATAATTATCAAGGGGAGGTCAGAAATCATGTAAAGGCAAGGTGATCATTAGTGGAGCGTATTCAGAAACTTACGACAACGAGTTATCGGGTTGGCGCAAGGACACTTACGAAGGGGTGTCACATATAGCCCATTCTGGCCGATCTCGCACAGAAATAATATGGAAAAATTTTTAAAGAAAGGAATTGAGATGGCACACTATAAAGAAATGGAATTTGCCGATTTGGATGAAGGGCGAATTTCTAAAAGATT
>CAZMNL010000290.1:3594-4554 GCA_964567525.1 uncultured Anaerolineaceae bacterium | reverse complement strand
GCTGCTGAACGGACTCGAACAGCAAAACCTGATCGCGCGCGAACTGCACCCCACCGACCGCCGCCAGCTTTCGATCCGGCTGACCGACGCCGGTCACGCGCTGGTACGCGAGCGCGCGCCGCAGGCCGCCGCATTCATTACCAGCCTGTTCGACGGGCTGAGCGACACGGAACGCGACACGCTCGACGCGCTGCTGGACCGGCTGCTGGCGCATCTGCACGCGCGCGCCGCCGCGCTGGGCGTCGATCTGCCGGTCACGCCGCCGCCGGAGCAGTAAGGCTGTTCCATAGAAATAACTCGCCCATTTGAGCGTTCCCACCACCTAATGTTCAGGTGTCCCCTTCCCTTAGGGAAGGGGGAACGCGCACGCAGTGCGCGCGGGATGGGGTAATTATTTTTATGGCGTAGCCTAAACCTCCCCCCGGCCCCTTCTCCACACTCTGGAGAGGGCGCGCGATGAGCGCGCCGTGATCATAATCGATCATCCGTGTGAATCTGCGTTATCCGTGGTTTAAACAAAAGGACTGGACTCTTGCTAGGACGAGCACAACGACAAGCACCATCGCGCGGACGGGACCGCATGAGCCGCGAAGGGTTCAAGCACCTGGGCCGCGCGCTGACCTATCTGGGCCACTACCGCCGCACCGCAATCATTGCCTATCTCGCGCTGTTCATCTCCACCGGGGCGCAGTTGGTGGTCCCCTGGCTGGTGCGCCGCGTGATCGACTCGATCACCGACGGCGTGACCGCTAACACGATCCTGGGCCTGCCCGCCGACGTGCAGGAACGCGCCGCCGCCGGGCGCGGCCTGAGCCTGGGCGACATTCGCCTGGACGCGCAAAACGCGGAACAGGCGATCATCGCGGTCGGGATTGCGATTGTGATCTTCGCGCTGGCGCGCGGCCTGTTCGCGTTTATCCAGGGCTTCATGGCCGAGAGCCTCTCACAGAGTGTGGCGTA
>CAZMNL010000290.1:0-3584 GCA_964567525.1 uncultured Anaerolineaceae bacterium | reverse complement strand
ATCACGACCGCGACCAGACCGGCCAACTGATGATCCGCGCGACGGACGACGTGGAAAAAGTGCGCCTGTTCGTCGGGCAAGGGCTGCTGCTCTCGCTGCAATCGCTGGTGCTGCTGGCCGGTACGCTGACGATTCTGCTGGCGACCAACTGGCGCTTGACGCTCGTGGCGCTGCCGATTCTGCCGGTCGCGCTGGTGATGTTCATGTTTTTCGGCGCGATCTCGCAGCCGTTGTTCGGCAAGCTGCAAATGCGGCTCGCGCGCCTGAACACGATCTTGCAGGAAAATCTCGCCGGGATTCGCGTGATCAAGGCGTTCGGGCGCGAACCCTACGAGCAGCAGCGTTTCAACGAGGCCGCCGACCTGCACCTGGAACAACACCTCAAGATCAGCCGCATCTTTGCCACGATTTTCCCGACGATCTTCCTGGTGGCGAACCTGGGACAGGCGGCAGTACTCTACGCGGCCAGTTTCCAGATTCTCGATAACACGCTCACGCTGGGTGAGTGGCAGCAGTTCAGCCTGTACCTGGTGTACGTGTTCCTGCCGTTGGGCCAGTTGGGGTTCATCATCACGCTGATGGCCCAGGCCAGCGCATCCTCAACGCGCATCTTCGAGATTCTCGACGCCGAAAACGAGGTCACCGACCGGCCCGGCGCGCAGGAACTCCGCGATCCGGCGGGGCATGTGGTCTTCGAAGACGTGACCTTCCGCTACTTCAAAAGCGGCGAGCCGGTGCTGCAACATGTCTCGTTCGAGGTGCAGCCGGGGCAGACGCTCGCGCTGTTGGGCGCGACCGGCAGCGGCAAGACCACGATCATCAACCTGCTGCCGCGCTTCTACGATGTGAGCGAGGGCCGCGTGCTGATCGATGGGCAGGACGTGCGCGACATGACGCTCGCCAGCCTGCGCGCGCATACCGGCATCGTGCTGCAAGAGACGACGCTGTTCAGCGGCACGATCCGCGACAACATCGCCTTCGGGCGGCCCGACGCCAGCATGGAAGACGTGATCGCGGCGGCACAGGCGGCGGAAGCGCACGACTTCATTATGACGTTCCCGCAGGGCTACGACACGCCGGTCGGGGACCGGGGCACGACGCTCAGCGGCGGGCAAAAGCAGCGCGTGGCGATTGCGCGCGCCCTGCTGCTGAACCCGCGCATCCTGATTCTGGACGACTCGACCAGCAGCGTAGACGTGGCGACCGAATACCGCATTCAGCAGGCGCTCGATAAGCTGATGCAGAACCGCACCAGCTTTGTGATCGCGCAGCGCATCAGCACCGTGCTGAACGCCGATCACATCCTGGTGCTGGAACACGGGCAGATCGTCGCGCGTGGCACGCACGAGGAACTGATGGACTCCAGCCCGCTTTACGTCGAAATCTACAATTCGCAGTTGGTCGAGGACGCCGAAGACCAGCCCGACTCCGTGCCGTCGCAGGAGGTGCGCCATGTTTGATCGCCGCCACGTATTCGAGATCGAAACCAGCAAGCCCAAAAGCGTGCGATCCACGCTGGCGCGTTTCTGGCAGCAGTTCCGGGGGCGGCGGCTGTTACTGCTCGGCGTGCTGGTGATGGCGATCTTCAGCGCGTGGTCGCAGGTGATCACGCCCAACCTGCTAGGGCAGACGGTAGACTGCTATCTCGTGCCCTACGGCCAGCAGCAAATCAGCGCCGAGGAACAAATGGAGCCGGGGGCCGCGCAAGCAGCGCAGGCGTCACAGTCCAACTGCTGGTACTCGGACCGGACCGGCAGCCTGACGCGCGGTGACGCGGTAGCGGGCGTGCGCGAGATCGTCGTGCTGCTGGTGGTGATCTTCATCGCCGGGGCGCTGGCAACCGGGATGCAGTTCTACATGATGCGCAAGGCCGGTTTGCACGTGCTGCGCGACCTGCGCGTGAAAATCTTCGAGCACATTCACCGGCTCTCGCTCAGCTACTACACCAGACACGAGACGGGCGAGATCATGAGCCGCCTCACCAACGATACCGACACCTTGCAGCAGGTGATCTCATTCGCGCTGGTGCAGGTGGTGCGCGGGGGGCTGCTGGTGCTGTGGCTGGTGTATGCCATGTTCAGCCGCAGTATCCCGTTTGCGCTGATCGCCATGACGACGATCCCGTTTATGATCCTGGCGACGGTGTGGTTTTCGCAGCAGGCGCGCAAGGCGTTTCGCGTGGCGCGCCGCGAGATCGGCGGCGTGAACGCGGACTTGCAGGAGAACATCGCCGGGGTGCGCGAGGCGCAAGCCTTCACGCGCGAGGATGAGAATATCGCGCGCTTCCGCGAGGCCAACGCCGCCAACCGCGACGCCAACATCAAGGCGGTGGCCTTCACCAGCGCGCTCGCGCCCGCGCTGGAGGCGCTGGGCTACATCTCGATTGTGGTCGTGGCGGGCGTGGGCGGCGTGCTGATGCTGCGTGACCAGGACCTCGCCGGGACGGTGATCTCGCTGGGCCTGATCATCACGTTCATTTCCTATACGCAGCAGTTCAACCAGCCGATCCAGATGATCGCTACGCTGTGGACCAACGTGCAGAGCGCCATCGCCGGGGCCGAGCGCATCTTCGAGTTTCTCGACACCGCGCCGGACCTGACCGACAAGCCCGGCGCGCCGGTCATGCCGCCCATTGAGGGGCGCGTCGAACTGCGCGACGTGTGGATGCACTACAACCCGGACGAACCCGTTTTGCGGGGCGTGAACCTGACCGCCGAACCCGGCCAGACGATTGCCATTGTCGGGCCGACGGGCGCGGGCAAGACCACGATCATCAACCTGCTGCCGCGTTTTTACGACGTGAACCAGGGCGCGGTGATCATCGACGGGCACGACGTGCGCGACGTGACGCGCGCCAGCCTGCGCGCGCAGATCGGGCTGGTGCTGCAAGATACCTTCCTGTTCAGCGACACGGTGACGAACAACATCCGTTACGGGCGCATGGACGCCAGCGACGAGGACGTGATCGCGGCGGCGCAGTTGGCGCACGCGGACGAGTTTATCCGCAAGCTGCCGGAAGGCTACGAGACGGTGTTAGGCGAGCGCGGCAGCGGACTCAGCCAGGGGCAGCGGCAGTTGTTGGCGATTGCGCGCGCGGCGCTGGCTAACCCGCGCCTGCTGATCCTGGACGAGGCGACCAGCAGCGTAGACACGCGCACCGAACGCCTGATTCAGCAGGCGCTCGAAAAACTGCTGACGGGGCGCACCAGCTTTGTGATCGCGCACCGGCTGAGCACGATCCGCAGCGCCGACTGCGTGTACGTGATCGTGGACGGGCAGATCGTCGAGCAGGGCACGCATGACGACCTGCTCGCCGCACAGGGCTTCTACTACGACCTGTATATGAGCCAGTTCCGGCGCGACGTGCCGGAGCCGTCCCCGAACGGCAAGCGCCCGCAGGCCGCCCCGGTCGAGGAAACGTGATCCGTTAGAGGCCGTTTGAAAACCTCACCCCTACAGCGCACGCATGATTCCCCCCTCTCCAGAGCGTGGAGAGGGGGGCCAGGGGCATAGGCATTAAGGTAAGCGGAATCGCCCTTTGCCTGGCGATCAAATCGCCAGGCTATAGGTCTGCTGGACCGCAA
>CAZMNL010000289.1:1968-4559 GCA_964567525.1 uncultured Anaerolineaceae bacterium | reverse complement strand
CTGGGAATCGCGGGGCTGCGCTGGTTGGGGGGCGGTGACGCGCGGGCCGCGCTGGAACCGCTCGCCGCGCACGATCCCGATCCGGCGGTGTGCGCCGCCGCCCAGGATGCGCTCAGAGGCGCGTAAACGGGTGACGCGCGCGAACTATACGCTTGTCATGCGGACGTTGGACGCGCGTCAGGCGACAGGGGCCGCCACCGTGTATAACATGGTAGCAGTTAACCGGCTGGCATAGATTTTCGAGGTAATGCCCATGTCCGCACCAAGCACCACGCACAACGCAACCCCGACTCCCCTGCTGGCGGAAAGCCTGCGCCTGCTGCGCGCAGTATGGCACGTCTTACAGGTCAGTATCCTGCTGTACGGCGTGGGGATGAGTGCCTACGTGTTAACCTTTGCCGCACTGGGGGAACGCTGGCCCTGGATCGCGTTTGCAAACAACTTTCTGCCCTGGTGGGCGTTGGGGGCGGCGCTGGCCGCCGTGATCGCGCTGGTCACGCGCTGGCGTTGGCTGCTGGTCGCGGTGCAGATTCCGGTACTGATCGCGTTCGCGGTGCTGTACGGCGACCTGCTGCTGCCGCCCGGAAGCACCGCTGATGCCGGTGGCCCGACCTTCACCGCTGCGACGTACAATATCATCGCGTCGGTGTCCGACCCGCAAGCGGTGACGGATAACATTGCCACGTTTGACGCGGATATCGTCGGCTTGCAGGAAGTCGGCCCGGCTCACAGCGCGCAGCTTGAACGCGATCTCGCGGAGGAATACCCGTTCCAGGCCCATTACCCCGAACTGCCGGTGCATGGCGTGAGTCTGCTCAGCCGCTACCCGATCACCCGCGCGGAACCGTTCCGCCCGTTCGCCAACTCCATGCGCTACCTGCGCGCCGAAATTGATCTGGACGGCGTGCCGCTGGTGGTCTACGTGGTCCACCCGCCGACTCCCAGCCGTGTGATGATCCCGACCGCCTACGACACGCAGCGCCGTGATGCCGAGATCGAAATTCTGCGCCGCGACTATCTCGCGCACGAAAGCGGCCCGGTGATTGTGTTGGGCGACTTCAACATGGTCGATCTCAGCGATGCCTACCGCGCGATGGACGCCGACTTTGACGACGCCTTCCGCACGGCGGGGCGCGGGCTGGGCTTCACATTTCCGGCGGTGGAGTCGTGGGAACTGTTCCCGCGGATGCTGCGGATCGACTATGTGTGGTATAACCGGGGCGTGGTCGCCCGCGATGCGCGCGTGGGCGACGACAGCGGCACATCTGATCACCTGCCGGTGATTGCGGTTCTCGCGCTCACACAGGATTCAGCGTTTTAATGAGGTTTCTCTACAACTGGTTTTCTCATCCCGGCGGGCGGCTGCTGGTGGGTCTACTGGCCGGGGCGGGATTCTACGCCACGCGCATTGAACCGCGCTGGCTGCGCGTGCAGCGGTACGTGCTGCCGCTGCGTGACCTGCCGCCCGCCTTTGACGGCTACCGCATCGTTCACCTGTCCGACCAGCATCTCGGCGTGCCCTGGACCGACCGCTTTCTGCCGCAGGTGGTGCAGGCCGCCAACCGCGAAAACGCCGACCTGATCGCGCTGACCGGCGACCTGATCACGTGGAGCCGCCGGGCGCGCATCACGCCGGAAGACGCCGCCCCACTGCGCAATCTGCGCGCGCGTGATGGCGTGTTCAAGGTCTTCGGTAACCATGATTATGTCGATCCGCCGTTCGTGCGGGACCTGCTCTCAGGCTCTGGGATCACGTTAATGCAAAACGAGGCGCACACCTTGCAGCGTGGAAACGACCGGATCGCGCTCGCCGGGCTGGATGATGTGTTCTGGGGCAGGCCGGACCTGCCCGGCACGATGGCGGCGATTCCTGCCGGTGTGCCGGTGATCCTGCTGGTCCACGAGCCGGACTTCGCGCCCGCTGCCGCCGCGTACCCGTCGATCCTGTTGCAGCTTTCCGGGCACGCGCACGGGGGGCAGGTGCGGCTGTTCAACCGCCCGCTGATTCTGCCCAAGTACGGGCGCACACACTACCGGGGATTGAACACGGTGCGCGACCTGTTGATGATTGTCAGCAGCGGCACGGGAACCGGGCGCTTTGTGATCCGCTGGAACGCGCGCCCGGAAATCATCGTTCTGACGCTGCGCTGCCCCCAAACCGCGCCACCTGTGTTATAACCGGTGCATCAAACACACAGGCCGCGCGCGATAACGCGGCGTGATGACCGGACAGACAGCGAAAGACAGACCCATGCCGTACTTGATCGACGGGCACAACCTGATCGGGCAGCTTCCTGACCTGGACCTCAGCGATCCACATGACGAAGCTAAACTGGTCGAGCGCCTGAAAAGTTTCATGGGGCGCAAACGGGCGCGCTGTACGGTGATCTTTGATGGTGGGCTGCCGGGCGGGCGCTCGCGGGAATTATCGACCTATAGCGTGCGCGTGGTGTTCGCGCATGGCGGCACGAATGCCGATGCGATCATCATGGCGCGTATCCGTAAGGCGAGCGATACCGGGGCGCTGATCATCGTCTCGGGCGTGCTGCTGCTGACCGAAACCAACGTACCCCACGAGGAAAATGTCAGTT
>CAZMNL010000289.1:0-1958 GCA_964567525.1 uncultured Anaerolineaceae bacterium | reverse complement strand
TGATCATCGTCTCCGCCGATCACGCAATTATCGACGAGGCCCGCCGCCGCCGGATGGCGGTTATCACGCCGCGCGCCTTCGCCGCCGAGATGAACGCGCCGCCGCCCGTGCCTGACGATCACGATCCGAATCCGCACCTTTCCCCTAAAGAGGTACAGGAGTGGCTGGCGCTGTTTGGCGAAGAACCGGAAGATGATGAAACTATATAAACTCGCTTCTTCCCGTATCGTCACGTAAGCGTGGGTTATTCTCATCTGGCTCTCATTTACTATTCAGCGGGCATTAACCATCAAACTCTAGTATATGCACAAGCGTCTCTTCCTGATCGGATGCAGTGGCTCATGTATGGGATAGAAGTGGCTTGTAGTAAGTGACGAGACGCTCGGCCTGGCATATACTTGGAGATGCGCGTCGCCAGTAGTGTTAGGTCAACATCTGAGGGCTGTTTGTGGTGTCCCCCCTCTCCACAAACGGCTCTTTCTTTTTCCCCCAAAACGCAGCAAATCTCACACTCAAACCATCAGGAAACCGTTCTTTTCGGGGTTCTGTCGCAAAAATGGTGGCAGAATATCACGATTCGGCGCGGCAGGCGGGCGGTCATCAACGGAGCTGTCGTGAAAAACATCTATGCAAGGGCTACGTTGTCGAGGCTGTAGTGACGTTCGTCACATAAGCGGGTGATCAAAAACCTGAATCGCCTACAAAATGAGAAGTATTTCTAGATTCCATGCTAATATAACTAACAAACTGTTTTCAAACGATTGGGGGGGGATGGTAATGAAACAATCACTGTGGTACGTGCTGATCGCGCTTTTGGTTGTGATGCCGATGGCTCCACGCCCGGCAGCGAGTCAAGACGATCAAATTGATGCGGCACTGCTGCTGCAAGAACTCAATATCCGACGCCAGGATGACAGCCTGTTTATTCTGGACGAACATCCGGCTTTGATGCAGGTCGCGCAGGCCATTAACGCGCGCTTGCCCTACGAAACCTGCGAATTTTCAAGTGCAACCGCCAATACACTCGCGTTGGAGGCCGGTTACAGCGGGAAAGTGATTGCGATCACGCGCTGTGCAGTGGAAGACAATATCCATTCTGCGATCCAGTACTTTATGGGCTTGCGTGGTACGGATGAGCAGGTTTTCCTGCTGGATGAGCGCTACCTGGCTGCCGGGCTTGCGATCAGCACCGATAATAGCACGACCAAATACGTGCTGCTGCTGGGGACTGTTCCCCCGTATACCCCGTTTGATACCCAGGTTGGCACGTCTGGTATGATCGACGAGGAACAGAACTTCTTCCGGCGCATCAACGCAGAGCGTACCCCAAAACTGGTCGCGCACCCGGTGTTCTCCGCTTATGCTGATACCGTTGCTGAGTCGGTTTCCGAGGATTGCTGCTCTGCGACCGCCGATCCGACCCCGCCGCGCTATACCGGGTATGCAGACTATGCGTTCCGCTGCGGCATCGAAGTCACCGCAGACGTAGCGTTCAGGTATTTCAACGATGAACTGCCGGACTTTCTGTATGACACAAATTTTGTGACCGGCGCGGTAAGCATCCTGCACCGCGAGGACGGCTCACACGTGTACGTCGTGCTGCTTGGCACGCGCCTGCTTGAACCTGTGTCCACGCCAAGCGATCAACCGACTCCTGCACCCATACTGACGGACACACCCACACCGACGGACACACCTATGCTGACGGATACGCCCATGCCGACGAACACGGACACGCCCACGCCGACGGATACGGACACGCCGACGGATACGGACACGCCCACGCCGACCCTGACCGAGACGATGTTGCCCATCGCGACGGTTGATCCTAGTATTGCACAAACTGAAGCCGCCGTAGCATTTCAGTTGACCGTGGATGCCGCCGTCACGGCCACGATAGGCGCGCAGCAAACGAGCATAGCCGCAAGCTGGACCGACACGCCGATGCCGACGGACAC
>CAZMNL010000288.1:0-4564 GCA_964567525.1 uncultured Anaerolineaceae bacterium | reverse complement strand
CGCCTGTTTAGCCCCGTTTACGGGGTGGCCGACCTGTAGCCTGGCCCATTTAGGGCCGGGCGAGGCGGTGATCGCGTGTGTGAGATGTCACCGCATCCGGTCGCCGTTGGCTTTTCGCTAATCGCTTAAAGCTGGTCGCTTATTTTCAGAGGCGCGCCGCTAAAGCATTTGTGCGATCTACCCTGTATCCGGTGGCGGGCCGCTGGATTTGCGCAGCAGGAATGTATTGGACAGCGTGATCGTCTGCGGCTCGGAGGGGCCTTCCCCCGCCAACCGGCTGAGCAGCAGCGCGGTTGCGCGCTGGCCCAGTTCGTAAGCGGGTTGCTCGACCATCGTCAGGAACGGCTCGATCTGGTACGACGCGGAGAGGTCGTCAAAGGTCACAATCGAGACATCGTCTACCACGCGCAGCCCGGCGTCGCGGATCGCGCGCAGCGCCCCGACCGCGATAAAGTTGTTCGCCGCAAACAGCGCCGTAGGCCGGGGGGCCACTGAGAGCGCCTGGCGCGCCGCCTCGTAACCGCCTTCAATCGTGAACGGGCCGTAATATACCGGCGTGACCAGGTGCGACAGGTCCGCTTCTGCTAACGCGCGGCGGCAGCCCGCCACACGCTCCGCCGCTGAGGAAACTTCCATCGGGCCGCTGAGTACGGCGATCCGCTGGTGGCCCAACTCGACGAGATGCCGGATCAGTTCATACGCCCCTTGCTCGTGATCGCCGCATACCACGTCCGCCTGGACATGGGGGATATGGCGGTCCAGCAGCACGAAGGGCAGTTCGTGGGTGCGCAGCAGTTCCACCGATTCGGTGGTCACGCCCGCCGGGACCAGCAGCAGGCCATCGACCTGTTTCTGGATCAGCACGTTGACATAGCGGGCTTCTTCGTCAGGGGATTCGTCGGTGTTGCAGAAAATGACACTGAAATCGTCCTCGCTGGCGGTGTCTTCGACGCCGCGCGCCAGCGTGGTGAAAAACGGGTTGGTGATGTCGGTGACGATCAGGGCGATGGTGCGCGTCTGCTTGAAGCGCAACCCGCGCGCGAGCGCGTTGGGGATGTAGCCGAGTTCGGCAATCGCTTTCTCGACTCGTTCGCGTGTGTCCGGTCTGATGTAGCCTGAGTCGTTGATGACGCGCGAGACGGTCATCTTGGACACTCCGGCGCGTTTCGCCACATCAGCAATGGTGATCATGGGCTGCTGCTCTCAAGAGTTGGAAAAAGTTTAGATAAGAAAATCAGTAACGCGCCAGACTGCGAGCGCACGCCACGCCTGCGGCGTTGTGAAAAACTATCACGGTTGATATGTTATCGGTAACATATTTCGAAAATATCACAAAAGCGGGGGGCTGTCAAGCACATTGGGCAACCTCTCCCCTCTCCAACTCGCCCGGAACATGTGCGCAGCCCGCGCGCGGTTTTGGAGTGAGGCTGATCCAGGAAATAAATCACCCAAATGAGTTGGCCTTTGCTCCCCTTCCCTGAGGGAAGGGGTTGTGGGGGATGGGGTAATTATTTTCTTGGCGTAGCCTGATGTGAATCAGCGACTCAACCGCACCATGAACTTTCGTGAAACGCACCCATTTTGCATCCTCTGTTTCGCAGATTGACGAACTGGCATATAATCTATAGGTAGGAATACGGTTTGTTTTGCGCTAGAGTAATGTTTGCAGCGCGATCTCGCGTGATATGCAGGGGATGCTACCGGAAGTGAAAGGTGAAGGGTTGTGAGGGTAAACCGTATGCGTATGCACACCTACTACGATAAAGCGGCCAGTGTGGTATTGGATGTGCTGTGGGATGACCTGGCATTTCGCGAGTTTTTCCACCAGCACGACTACACGCTGAGTGACCTGGGGCCGTTGATCCGCGTGGTGTTCGTCCCGGCGTATCTCAGCGTGCGCGATGCGCTGCAAGGCGGCGAACTGGAGCTGCTCGAAGCGCAGGTCACCGAGGACCTGCTCACGCCGCTGTACGACCGCGCGAACTTCCGCGAGCTGTGGGAGTCATGGGACCAGTCCACGCGCGACGCCTTCCTGCGCGAGCAGTCCGAGATGAAGCTGGCGCAGCTCCTGGTGATGGTCTACGACCAGCAGCTCGCCGACGCCTACCGCCAGGCGTTCCTGGCGTATATTGGCAGATAGGCGCGCGCGCTGTCTATTGACCGTCCCATGCTGCGATCTGGTCCGGGCACAGGAACATAATGGTAAGCCCTTGCGCTTCCAGCGCATTTCTGTGCTGCCACCAATCGGAGTCGACCGCATTGTAGATTGGCGGGTGATCGGGATACGCGAGCGCGACGGCGACAAATTTACGATCCGAGGGATCGAAATCAGCGAGCGCGGGATCGTCGGGATATTCGGCAAACTGCACGCAATTGGGATTGGCGGGGTTCTCCGGTGTGATCGGCACACGTTCAACTTTATCGGGATTCGCTTGATTGACCAACACCCATTTGAGAAACGCATCTCCCACACCGGGCTGCCCTTCTGGGCGCAGATTAGCCATGTATTCACGGAGCACACAGAAGCGGTCATCAATCACCAGCTTGCCGTTTTGTGTCACATCTTTGATCAACTGTACGCAGTGCTGCATACATTCGAATGACGCCTGATCTGATTTTCCGTTCGCAACGATGGGTACATTCGTATCGACAATCGCGCGCATTTACCGGCCATCCTGTGTTTGTCGCCGGATTGCCGCTTCGGTCATGGCAACCCGATCCCCCATTTCATCCCCGAAGAATCCTTCGGGCCAGTTCGTGATATTGCCGAACAGGTCGAGATTGAGTCGCTCAATGTGCGAGGTGCCCGCCTCCATCGAGCAGAAGTACAGCGCGGTTTTTTCCGGTGCGATGTTCTCTTCGGCGATGCGGCGCTGCAAACGGGTCAGCAGGTGCTCGCTGTGGCTCTCGACGATGATCTGCACATTGCGATTGGTCACGGCGTCGATCAGTACGTCCGCCAGCCCGGCCTGCACCGAGGGATGCAGGTGGATTTCCGGCTGTTCGAGGATGATGATCGAACCTTCCGGCACGTAGTAGCACAGCACCAGCACGGGCAAAATCTGCGACACGCCAAAGCCTACGTCGGTGATGAGGACTTCGGCCCCTCCTGGCTTTGTCTTCACGCGGAACTCGTAATCTTTTCGGTGTTCGGCTATAGGTTCCAGAGAAAACGAATGAATCAACCCCAATTCTTGGAGCCATTCACCCACACGTTCCTCTACTGTCCTGCGATGTCTCTTATAGCCTGGCGAAATCACTTTTCCGAGCGCACGTGATGCCAACAGCGCGGGAACGGCCAAATCCCCTTTTTGGCCCACATCTACCGGGCTTTCACCTGCCCATACATAGCCTCTGCGCGGATATTCACGCAGTGGCCCCAAATAAGCTATGCTGGTAAACAGATTTTCAAATGCCAGTTCGAAATCAGGCAGAAAGCCTGTGTTTTGATAATAGCCTGTCGCTTCATCAGGAAAACCATAACATTTGACAGGTTCCGGCAACTGCCATACACGCCCAGGTGTTCTTATGGTGCGAAATCCCTCGCTTATCAACTCATAAGTGCGTTTTGCACGGTTATTGTCACGATTGTTTTGACGCATTCCAAAACAGAGATCATCGAACGCGTAGCTAAATTCCTCAACTGTAAGAAACTCGGACTGGCTGATGCGTGACATAAATCCTAATTGGTTAATAGTAAAGAGTTTGCGTTTTTTTTCAGGGTCTGAGATGTTAAGCGTTTCGGGCAGTTGCCAATCAATTTCCAAAACCAGTTCTGCATCAGATTGGTGTCCGTGAATGATATCAAAGAAAGTACCCAGATCCACAAGCGACCTGTCATCGCCCAAATGCAGCACACGCCGCCGGTCTGATGACTCCACCGTCTGCTTGAGCATGAGCAGCATTTGCAGGATGCTGGTTTTGCCGGAACTGTTCGTACCGAATAAGCCGGTCAGCGGCGCGATTTCGAGGTCGCCGGTGTCTTTCCACGACTTAAAATTCTGCATTCGCAATCTGGTTAACATCGTCCTGCCTCCAATACCGATCCCATACTGTGATTTTAACTCATCCCCGCCGTAGGGAGCGTCAACAGCGGCGCGCCGCGCAGGGCTGCGCGCATCGCGTCGCGGTCGTCCCAGGGATACTCCACCGCGCCGAAGCACATGCTTTGCTCGTGACCCTTGCCGCACGCGATCACAAGATCGCCCGTGCGCGCCAGCGAGCACCCCAACGCCAGCGCCCGCCCGCGATCCATCACGCGCCAGAACGACTCGCCCTCCACGCCGCCGCGCAGGATCGCGCCGCCCGCCATCTCGTTGAGGATCGCGGCTAACGACTCCGTGCGCGGGTCCTCAGCGGTCAGCACGACCTTATCCGCGAGTTCCATGCCAATCTCGGCCATCATGCGGCGCTTCTCGCGGTCGCGCAGGCCCGCGCTGCCGAAGATCGCAATCACGCGGCGGTCGGTAGGGATCATCGTGCGCGCGGCTTCCAGCGCGCGGCGCAGCGCGTTGGGCGTATGCGCGAAGTCCACAATCGCCAGGAAGTCCTGCCCCTCGTCGAT